>JACMRP010000137.1 GCA_014376325.1 Pseudobdellovibrionaceae bacterium | reverse complement strand
TTTGATCTTTAAAATATAGAGAAAATTTTAAGAATCTTAATTTTATGACACGCAAAGCAAGAGTTGAATCTGACGAAGAGCTAAAGAAGAATCTTTAGCTATGACAATACTGCAAGCCATCATTCTCGCGTTCGTAGAGGGACTTACTGAGTTTTTACCAATTTCTTCGACGGGTCATATGGTGCTCACTTCATACGTGATGGGCATCGAAGAAAACGCTTTCGTAAAGGCCTTCGAAGTGATTATTCAGAGTGGAGCCATTTTGGCCGTGCTCGTTGTTTACTGGAAAAGATTTTTACCGAACTGGAATTTCTATAAAAAACTGTTCGTCGCATTTTTGCCAACTGCCATCATCGGTTTCGTCGTCAAGGGCTACGTCGACATTCTACTCGGCAAAGCAGAAGTCGTCGCCTGGTCGTTTATTATTGGCGGCGTGATTTTAATTTGGACGGATAAATATTTCGCGCATCTTAATGACGAGGGCAGAAAAACTTCAGACCTAACATATAAAGACAGCGTGTTCTTAGGATTGTTTCAATCCATCGCGATGATTCCGGGCGTTTCCCGCTCGGCAGCGACGATCATCGGCGGATTGTCCCGCGGCATGAATCGTAAAGAGGCAGCGGAGTTTTCTTTTTTCCTCGCCGTTCCGACCTTGGCTGCGGCGACGCTTTACAAAGGCGTTGGCCTTATCAAGACGGTGGATTCCTCTCAAATACATTTATTAGTCATCGGTAACATCGTGGCTTTCGTCGTCGCGATTCTCGCCATCAAGACATTTATCAAAATACTATCGAGTCACGGATTTAAATACTTTGGTTATTACCGCATTCTTGTCGGCATCATTTTCTTGGTCATGATCTACACGGGTGCGGAGCTGCGACTATGATGGAGGACGGAACCCACTGGCTAGAGGCGACTTTCTTCTTGATGCCCACTTGGAAGTGGATCGTGCTCGTCGTCGTCGCCGGTGGTGGATATTTCGTCTGTTCTTTTTTAAGATTCGCGATCGCGAAGATGAAGACCATCAAAACTCCGAATGCGCGCGACAACAGTTTTTGGCATTACTACTCTGATTTGTCGATCGAAGGCCCCGCCGCGTGGATTTTGGTGACGCTTATCTGGATCTTCGCGATCGATGCCTTAGCCCTGCCACCAACTTTTGCGAAATACGCAGGCTTACTGGTGAAGGTCATTCTGGCGCTGAACATCGTACGTCTAGTGTACATCGCGATGGACGCGGTGGGTTCTCTGCTCAGCGATTACACAGGCAAAACGCCGAGCACCCTGGATGATCATTTGGCTCCGCTTGCGGTCAAATCCGCAAAGGTTCTGGTAATCATCCTCGGAATTTTAATCACGTTGCAAAACTTTGGCGTCGAAGTGATGTCGCTGATGGCGGGACTTGGCATCGGGGGCTTAGCGATCGCCTTGGCGGCCCAAGACGCAGTCGCAAACTTAATTGGCTCGATCATGATTATCTTGGATCGCCCTTTTTCGATTGGTGATTCGGTGAAGGTCGCAAACGTCGAAGGCACTATTGAGGCCATCGGTTTTCGCTCGACGCGCATCCGTACGGGATATAACTCACTGATCAGCGTCCCGAATTCCGTCGTCGCGAAAGAGACGATCGACAACATGGGCGTGCGACCGTTCCGCCGCGTAAAGCAGATCCTGGGGCTGCATTACGATACGCCGCCAGCATTGATCGAGAAATTCTGCGACCGCGTCCGCGAAATCATCGCGGCCGATGAAACATCTGTTAAAAATACGATCCAGGTCAGCTTCACGCAGTTTGCGGATTCGTCTTTGAATATTCAGGTTATTTTTCATTTAGAAATATTCGACGCGAATGAAGAACTGGAACGCACGCAGAAAATCTTCTGTAATATTATCGAAGCCGCTAAAAAAATGGACGTCGCTTTCGCGTACCCAACCCAAACGGTTTATTATATGCAAGGTGCAGATATGAAAGACTCGGCCTTACACAAAGTGGATACTTTGACCTCGCCGAACTAAGATCTTATTGCGATAGGAAACTTTTGCTCCGCGAGCCAAGTCTTAAAAGACTGCATCAGCGCTTCGCTGTTGGTCGGTGCAATTTCGGTACGGAACTTTTCTTTTTTCTGATCTTCCGCTAGAAAACATGTGAATTCGAATTTTTCTTTTTCTATTTTCAACGAAACGGTAAAGTATCCGGCGATCCATTCTGGCAAGGGATCTTCGAATAAAAAACCGCCTTCCGATAAATCTGCAGTAAACGTGCTGAAACTATGTGGCCCGACTAGAATATCCACCGGGATTCTGGCGGAATAGCGCGTAAATTTGCGCAGCACGGGTTCGCGAAATTTTAACGGTGCCCCTGCAGTACTTCGGACCTGCGTAATATCGTGATCGCGGTCGTCCGTATTCATAGCCGGCAACGCGGGAAGGACTAGATTTTCTTTTTCTTGAAGTTGAAACAGCGTGTGGCAGAGTTCGTCGCCGAGTGGCTTCCAGTCTAGCCAATTTTTATGAAAGACCCAGCTAATTTTCATGTCGGCATCGGACATCGAAGCGACTAGCACCTGGCATTCGCGAAGAGTCAGGCCCGATAGCGTCCAAGACTTGAGGGGATTATGAATCGCCCAGTGGCGCCGGGAGAATAGATTCATAGATCAGATTTTATTTCACACAATGTTTATGGATGTAGCCATTGCCCGGTTCACTGACTTGAAGCCAGCTGCCCTTTTGACTTACGACGGTGACTTTATCGCCTTTTTTACCGGCGTAGATTTGCTTGCCCTTTTCAGGTTGGTCTCGAACGACGCAATCTTTCACTAGGAGCGTTCCTGATTTTGAATTGCCTTCAAGAAATGCGCTCGCCACCGAGTTTTTAACAACGATCGAGCCGGGTTTGATCCCGGCGTTTTCGGCGCGAATTTTAGCGGTCTCTAACATCATTTTTTCGGTTTCGGTTTCGGCCTTCGCGGTGTCAACGCGAATGGTTTTTTCCTCAGCGCTCGACTTTGACTTTTCCAGAGCTTCTTCTATTGCATCACGCTCTTTTTTAGCTTTGTCTGCTTCGGCCTTCAGTCGTGCAAGTTCTGCATCCGCCTTCGCCGATTGTGCTTCGTAATCAGCGACCGCTTTTTTAATGCGATTTGCTTCAAACGTCGCGGTTGCGGTTTGCTTTTTTAGCTCTGCGGCATTTGCATCGAGATCTTTTTTAGTTTTCGCGTAAGCCGACTTCGCTTTTTCTTCCGTGCTTTTCGCGTCGTCCGCTTTTTTACGCTCGACATTCGCTGAAGACTTGGTCGTCTTTAATTCGGCTTCCGCTTTTTTAGACTCTTCTTCTAGTTTCTTAACGGATTCTTCTGCCTGAATTTGTGAAGACTTCGCTTTTGCAAGTTCTGCTTCAACGCGTTTTTTCTCTGCATCCGT
>JACMRP010000136.1 GCA_014376325.1 Pseudobdellovibrionaceae bacterium | reverse complement strand
TCGAAGCTTGTTTATTCTCATGCAATCAACCTAGCGCGATCGCGCGAGCGTGAAATTCAATATGGCTCTGAACGAAACTCGCGATAAAATAATAACTATGATCATAGCCTTCCCGTAAATGGAGCTCGCACGATTGGCCGGAAACTTTGCAGGCAGCGACTAAATTTTCTGGTAGCAATTGTTTAGCCAAGAATTCATCCTGAGATCCCTGATCAATAAGCAATGTTCCCGGATGCGACTGACCTCTTTTGATTAATTCAGTTGCATCGTAATTGGACCAAGTCTCGCGATTTTCCCCTAGATATCCGGTGAGCGCCTTTTGCCCCCAGGCCGACTGCACAGGATTTGCAATGGGTGAAAAAGCGGAAATGCTTCTGAACTTTCCAGTTTCCCGCAGTCCGATAACCAGCGCACCGTGACCACCCATCGAGTGACCGAAAATCGAAATCGCATTGCCAATTTTAAATTCCACCTTCAGGATTCCGTAAATCTCATTCGCGATATAATCGTACATTCGGTAATGATTTTTGTAGCCAGCAGTCGTTGCGTTGACGTAAAAGCCGGCCCCGGATCCAAAGTCGTAACTGTCGTGCTCGCCAGGCAAAGTCAGACCGCGCGGCGACGTGTCCGGGCAAATCAGCATCAGACCTTGCTCTGATAAGTACTTTTGGGCGCCAGCCTTGGTAATAAAGTTTTCGTCAGTACAAGTTAGCCCAGAAAGCCAAATCAATGCACCTTTGACTTCACCCTTCGGCGTAAAAGTGGAGAACTTCATCGGGGTTCCGGTTGCTACGGAATTGTGTTCCCAAAAACGAACTTCACCTTCAAAATTTTTATGGGACTTTAAAACTTTCACCAACCGTCCTTTCGTAACAAGCGACTAAAATCGAACCACTGTTCGGATACTTTTCCCCGCGTGCATATCATCAAAAGCTTGGTTGATATCTTCCAATTTGCATTCGCCGGTGACGAGGTCATCAATGTTGATGGTTCCGGACATGTATTTATCTACGTAATCGGGCAATTCGGTTCGCCCTTTAACGCCACCGAATGCGGAGCCTCTCCAAACTCTCCCGGTAACAAGTTGAAAAGGTCGGGTTGATATTTCTTGTCCGGCACCCGCAACACCGATGATGACCGATTCACCCCAACCCTTGTGACAGCACTCAAGCGCCGCTCGCATCAGTTGCGTGCTTCCGACACACTCGAAAGAATAATCGACTCCACCATCGGTCATCTCGACGATAACTTGCTCGATAGATTTCGTGTGCTCCTTTGAATTTACAAAATCCGTGGCGCCAAAGGCCTTCGCGATCTCCATTTTAGAATTATTAATATCGACTCCAATGATTCTTGAAGCCTTCGCCATTTTAGCACCCTGGATAACGGAAAGGCCAATGCCTCCTAAGCCAAAAACCGCAACGGTGGCGCCGGCTTCAACTTTTGCAGTATTTAGAACCGCCCCAATCCCCGTCGTAACCCCGCACCCCAATAGACAAACTTTTTCCAGCGGTGCTTTCTTGTCGATTTTTGCCAATGATATTTCTGGGACAACGGTGTATTCCGCAAATGTCGAAGTACCCATGTAATGGAAAATTGGCTTTCCATCTTTTGAAAAACGGGAGGTTCCATCTGGCATAAGGCCTTTTCCCTGGGTCAGACGTATGCGCTGGCACAAATTTGTTTTACCCGATAAACAGAATTTACATTCACGGCATTCCGGAGTGTACAGAGGTATGACGTGATCGCCGACTTTCAAAGTCGTAACCCCTTCGCCCACTTGCTCTACGATCCCGCCGCCCTCATGACCTAGTATCGCCGGAAATATTCCTTCCGGATCAGCACCAGATAATGTGTAGGCGTCCGTGTGACAGACTCCCGACGCTACCATCTTAACGAGCACTTCCCCTTTTTTGGGAAGCTCTAGATCCACTTCTTCGATCTTTAAAGGTTGGTTGGGTCCCCAAGCAACGGCGGCTTTGATTTTCATAATAGAAACTCCCAGATTAAGTATTCAAAATTGCCCAAAGCCTATCGCTTTATTTTTCGATCCGCAACGCCTTGATTTTCTGCCTGTGCGCTGAATTAATATCGGCAATGAAAGTTAAGAATTTTGTTTTAACTATTTCTGTCTTGAGTCTTCTAGGAGGCTGCGTGAGTCATAAATATCCAATTTCGGATCACTGCGATGGGACCCATTTTCATAATCTAGATCCAAATGTGAGTACCAGCAAAAGCTTCGGCGAAGTTTTAAAATGGAAATTGGGATCACAAAGTACGGACTGGCCAAAAACAAAGACCGCAGACTTAGTAAAGCCACAAATAAGTAAAGAACTCGTCATCGACGAACTTCGGGTAACCTTTATTAACCACGCAACGGTTCTGGTGCAGTGGCGTGGAATCAATATTATTACCGACCCGGTTCTTGCAGAAAAATTAGGGCCGTTCAGTTTCTTGAATTTAAAACGCTATCGCGATTCGGGAGTTCAATTCAAAGAACTTCCCAAAATTGATTACGTTTTTATCAGCCACAATCATTACGACCATCTGGATTTGCCGACGCTCGAACAAATCGACAAGCGAGATGCACCGATGTACATTGTGCCCTTAGGGGCCAGTAAAAATTTGCCGGTTTCCTTCCGATCGCGGACGGAGGAGCTAGACTGGTGGCAATCAGCGAAACTGTCGGGGGGCGATCTTGAAATCACACTGGTTCCGGCCCAACATTGGTCTCGACGAAACATCGGCGACACAAATTTAAGCCTATGGGGAGCGGCCGTATTTAAAGCTCACGGTCGACAAGTCTATTTTGCCGGCGATACTGGTTACTCGAATCATTTTCAGATAACGGAAAAAAAATTGGGCCCGATGGACGTCGCCCTCTTGCCGATTGGAGCTTATGAGCCCCGCTGGTTTATGAAAGACAGTCATATGAATCCCGAAGATGCGGTAAAAGCCCATCAGGATCTGAAATCAAAAAATACTATCGCGATTCACTTTGGTACGTTTCGTCTAACAGACGAAGGAATCGAAGACCCTGAAAAGGATCTAACGATCGCGCTAAAGAAGTACGCTGTCTCCGCGAAGGATTTCAGCGTTCCAAAAAACGGACAA
Organism: Pseudobdellovibrionaceae bacterium; assembly: GCA_014376325.1. The sequence continues at coordinate 2,365 of JACMRP010000136.1, read as the reverse complement.
AGTTTTCTATTTGGATCGAATCGATAGTCCGCGACGTACTCTGTTTAAAACCGGACAAACGTTTTAAAGGCTCGCGAAATATTTTGAAAGATTTCGGAGGGCGCTGTCCCACCCGTCTTTGTAGGTAGCTAGATCTTCTGCCACAGGGTGCCGGTGCGTTAATGTCACCATCGTTCCCCCGTTGTCATCGCTGAAGTCGACGGTAATTTCGGCTTCATTGTGATCGGCCCGGTCGTAACCGTCTTTTCCCCAAGTAAAAACCAATTTTTGATTCGTAACGACATCTTTGTAAACGCCCGAGGTCGGAAAAACTCCCGCAGGGCCTTCCATGACGTAGCGATAATCGCCACCCACCTTTGGATTGCTTTCAAAAGAAGTCACTTTAAAATTTTCCGGGCAAAACCAGTTCTTCGCCATCTTTGGCGATATCCAAGCGGTAAATACTCGGTCACGTTTTCCACGGATAAATTTAGTCGCCGTTAGTTCTTTGCTTTTTTCAGTCATACCAAATGATGCCGGTCCTAGCCAAAGAGGTCAACGCGTGTTAGTGCTAGAGCATGAGCAATGCTACGCAAAATGAATCCCAGTGTCCGAAGTGCCTCTCCGAAAACATCTACGCGGACGGCAACCTAATGGTTTGCCCAGAATGTTCCAACGACTGGGATCCCGTCGCGTTGAAAACGGCGGCGGCAGCCGCGGTCGAAGCCGGACTTATCAAGGATGCTCACGGAAATATTCTGCAAGATGGTGATACGGTGACCGTTATCAAGGATCTCAAAATTAAAGGGTCTTCCTCCGTAGTGAAAGTTGGCACGAAAGTTAAAAATATCCGCTTAGCAAGTGCAGGCGATGGGCACGATATTTCGTGCAAAATTGACGGCTTCGGCGCGATGAATTTGAAATCAGAATTCGTCAAAAAAGTTTAGGCAAAATACTTTTAACAATCATATTTTTGTAAAAATAAGTACCCGCTCTAGATAACTTGCAGGCAACTCTGCCCAAGCCAACCAAATCGACTTGAACTCGGAATTCCGAGAACTTGGTCGAATCGCGGACCGATTTTCTAAACGAACTCCAGCTTTTTGCTTTAACCCCCTGCTTGTGCTATAAAATGGGCATTCCAGGAGAGGCATCTTATGTCTAAACACGCAGTTCTCATAATCGACAACGGACCCATTCGACAGCGCTACTTTTTGGAAGCTCAAAAAGTAATCTTAAAAATCGAAAAATTTGAAGACAAGATTCGCATCTTTCACGCAGAAGATCAGAAGTTGTTTAACCAGTGGCAAGATCTGACTTTCCGTGAACATCGCGCAAAGCATGCACGCGCCCAAAGTAAATACTTAGAAATCGCCCGTTTTCATAACTGGATCGTCGCGACCGCGCACAAGCTCGGCATCGAAATGCCAAAAGCTTTCATTCTGATGCGCGAAGAGCAAATACGCTGGAACAACGGAGACGAAAATACCCGCCGAGAAATCGACGGACACCGTGAACAACGCGAAGCTTACATCCGAAATCAAATGAATGGCCGCTTCAACGAAAGTTACGAAACGGACGAACAAGATGAAGACGTGGACTCTTCGGCAGATGGGGGACTCGACGGCCTGGATTATTTTTTAGACCGAATCGAAGAAATCGTTCTAGATGAAGACACTGAATTCGAAAAACTAACGAGCGCGTCTGAACGAATTGAGCGCATGTCGGATCTCGCGGACGAAGATTTAGAGCGTGGACTTGCTGACGATGAAGCAAGCTTTCTGCTTTTTGATGTCTCCTTAAATTGGGGCCAAAAACATCAAGACTATACTTTGTTCAAACGACTGTGGAAATTGATGTCCCGTGATCAACGCGAATACTTCGGGACCGTGTTTGCATCTGTCACCGACGCTTCGATCGAAGAGCTGCTTCTGCAAATTGGACTGTCGGATGATTTCGACGACACGGATCGCGGCCCTTCCGAAGAAGATGAAGACGAAGCGGCGTTCAACGAAGAATACGTCGATCAGCCCGAGCGTCCGAAAAAGCGCGATCCAGGCATTGATGCCGCCATCGACGTGCGGCTGAAAAGTGTCTTCCGAAAACTAATGCGCAAACTTCATCCCGACATGCACGCGGCCGGGATCGAGGGCGAAGGTCAGCCGATCTGGGTTCAACGTATCTGGGGCTTAGTTCAAAAAGCCTACACCGATCGAAACGTCGCTTCGCTCGAGCGATTGTTAAAGCTAACGCTGATTCGCATGAGTGCGTACGATGAGCTGACGATCAGTGAACTTTCAGAAGCAAAACATTGGCTAAAACAGGATTTTAAATCGATCGAAGAAGAGTCGGCGGTACTTAAAAATTCATGGGCCTGGGGCTTTGC
>JACMRP010000135.1 GCA_014376325.1 Pseudobdellovibrionaceae bacterium | reverse complement strand
GAAGCGCTGAAATCGCTACAGCTGTTTAATTACGATCTTATTTTCATGGACTGCCAGATGCCCGAAATGGATGGCTACGAGGCAACTCGCAGAATTCGAAAATTGCCGAAGCCGGTTTCTGATATTCCGATCGTGGCCCTGACGGCGAACGCTTTTCAGGAAGATCATGATAAGTGCATCGAATCGGGCATGAACGATTTTGTTACTAAGCCGGTCGAGGCACGCACGCTTGAAAATAAACTGAAGCAGCACATTCATGCCCCTGCCGCGGCCCCGGAAGCCCACTTCCTACCGCGATATAAGGGCCACGGAAACGAATTGACGTTGTAATTCGCTCTTACATCTGCAAAATATAATTCATGACCATAGACCAAATTTCGCTTCAAATCGTCGAAGTCGCACGAAGGCTTCATGCCCGAAATATGCTCGCTGCCGCCGATGGCAATATTAGCTATCGCATCAGCGATGCTGAAATTTTAATCACTCCTTCGGGCATCGCAAAAGGATTTATGCGTCCCGAAGAAATGGCCGTCATCACTCTTGATAATAAAATTCTTTCTGGAAAACCTTCGAGCGAACGCCTGATGCACCTTGCGATCTATAAAAAATGTCCGGAGGCTAAAGCGGTCATCCACGCCCATCCGCCGACCGCGATCGCATGGTCGATCGCGCGCCCAGAACTGACGGAACTTCCAAGCGAATGTTTGTCCGAGGTTATCCTTGCGACCGGCAGCATTCCGTTTATACCTTACGCTCGTCCGGGGACCTTAGACATGGGGACTCAGCTCGAAAGATTTTTGCCGAAGCACCGTGCAATGATTTTATCCCGCCACGGGGCCATCGCCTGGGGACCTGATATGGACGAAGCTTACCGTGGAATGGAGCGTATCGAACATTCGGCTCTAATCTTAGCGAAGGCCGTGCAGCTAGGCGGCATCACTAACTTGCCCGCTGACGAAGTCCGCGCATTAAAACAAATGCGCCATGAGATGGGAGACACACTTTTATGAAAACATCTCCTTCGCTCGCCATTAATTTTCAGCACGCCGACGGAATCGGCAAACTGAAAATTTTGAATCAACAACTTTTGCCGCACGAAGAAGTTTGGATCGATATTCAAAACGTTCCGCAAATGATCGAAGCCATTCAGTCGCTCAAGGTTCGTGGTGCGCCACTCATAGGAGTGGCCGCAAGTTTTGCGCTAGCTATTTCTGCACTCCAAAATACCGACATAGCAAAACTAAAAGCCGAAGCGCAGGCGCTTTACGAAGCCCGCCCGACCGCCGTTAACTTAATGATCTGCATTGATCGCATGAAAAAGATAATACAGGGCGACTTTTCGGTCGCACGTTTAGTCGCGGCCGCAGAAGAAATCTATCTGGAGGACATAAAACTTTGCGACCGTATAGCGGAAAATGGAGCAGGGTTTATCGAAGATGGCGACAATGTCCTGACCCACTGTAACACCGGCGGCCTTGCCACTGCCGGCGTCGGCACCGCGCTCGGAATCATCCGTCGGGCACACGAGCAAGGTAAAAAAATTCACGTCTACGTTGATGAAACCCGCCCCTTACTCCAGGGCGGAAGACTGACTACGTGGGAGCTGCAAAAATTAAATATTCCGTTTACGTTGATTACCGACAGCATGGCGGGTCAGTTGATGAGTCTCGGAAAAGTCCAAAAAATTTTCGTCGGTTCTGACCGCATTGCCGCGAACGGTGATTTTGCAAACAAGATCGGAACCTATTCTTTAGCGGTCCTTGCGCAGTATCACCAGATCCCGTTTTTCGTCGCGGCACCCTACACCACCGTCGACCCTGACTGCGCGAGCGGCAACGACATTCCCATAGAACAACGAAAAGCTTCCGAAGTTTTAGGCACGACGAGCGCGCCGGGAACGCCGGTTTACAATCCGTCATTCGACGTGACCCCGGCAAAACTTGTTCGGGCGTGGGTTCTGGACGAGGCCGTATTTTTTCAACAGGATATCGCTTCGGGCGCTTTAAAAAGGAATTAACATGTTCGGTATTATTGGCGGATCTGGTTTCGAAAAATTTGACGAATTTGAGACGGTAGAAATTCTAGATCGTAAGACGCCTTTCGGCGAAGCCTCTAGCGGATTCAAAAAAGTCAAAGTTGGCGGAGTTGAGTTTTTATTTATCTCAAGACACGGCGATCACCACGAGTTACTGCCTTCCGAAATCAATTACCGCGCAAATATCTACGCGCTCAAAAAGCACGGCGCGAAGGCGGTCGTTTCATTCTCCGCGATCGGAAGCTTAGTTCAAGAGTGTGCGCCGGGCGACTTGGTGATTCCGTACCAGTATATCGATCGCACAAAGGGAATTCGTCAGTCGACCTTTTTAGGTCAAGGTCTCATCGGACATATTTCGCTCGCAAAACCGATCTGCGAAGTGATGGCGGAACGATTGGCCCCGCTCGCGAAAATGCACAATTTCAAAACTCACTCTAAAAAAACCTACGTCTGCATCGAAGGTCCTTATTTTTCAACGAAGGCAGAGTCCCTGAGTTACCGTCAGATGGGGGCCGAAGTGATCGGCATGAGTAATTTTCCTGAATACGCGCTCGCGCGTGAAGCGGGTTTGCCCTATCTGCCTTGTTGTTTCGTGACTGATTACGATTGTTGGGACGACAGCATCCCGCACGTCACCGTTGAAGACGTCATTAAGCTCATGAAATTAAACAACGGCAAGGCCTTTGG
>JACMRP010000134.1 GCA_014376325.1 Pseudobdellovibrionaceae bacterium | reverse complement strand
GCGCTTCGGGCTTTCCGCTTTCAACGGCGGTGATCATGGAGCATCGACGCCAGAACGTTTGCCTCGAAATCTGGCGAGCCGAGGGCGTGACGCAGCAGCAGCTCGATCGATCTTTGCGGCAGGCGAAGAACGCTTATTTCTTTCTTGCCGGAAAATCACTTTTTGATCCGTCATTGCCGCAAGACATAGTCACTATCGACGTCGGCTACGAAAATGCCGGGTATCATAATTGCGTGACCCTGCCGCTGGCGGTGGGACAGTTCCCGGCGTTCGGCGTTTTGCAGTTAGAGGCTTCCACTCAGCTGAATGAAAATGATCTAGAATTTGTCGATGCCTTAGCGTCGCTGATTTCGGTTGCGGTCGATCGTTTCTACAGTTCGTCAGACGAACGGATTAAAAGCAGTTCGCAACTCGTCAGTTCGCAGGCACACGTTGCGGACCTTGAAGTCGAGCGTGGCCTGCGCGAAAGTTTTGTCTCGATGATGAGTCATGACTTACGAACGCCATTGTCGGCAGCCAGGATGGCAGCGCAATTGATTCAGCTCGATCAGGGTTCTAACTTAGAAATTCAAGATCTTGCGGATCGAATTATCACCAACGTCAGTCGCGCGGACCAAATGATCCGGGACCTACTAGATGCAAACCGCATTCGCAGCGGGGAGCGGCTGCCGTTACTGCTCGAAGCCTGTAACATGGGCGATCTTTTAAAGGAAACTTTGAAAGAGCTTACCGAAGTTCACGGTGACCGTTTCGTGATGGACGTTCAGAATTCGGTAAAGGGTTATTGGGATTCTGGCGCGATCCGAAGGGTCGTTGAAAACCTGTGCAACAATGCAATCAAGTACGGAAATATTTCGACAAAGGTCACCGTCAAACTGCATTCGGACGATGTAAATTTTTATTTAGACATTCAAAATTGGGGCGACCCAATTTCTGCCGAAGATCAGTTGTCCCTTTTTCAGCAGTACCGAAGGGTCAGCTCTTCAGATGTTCAGGCAAAAAAAAGTTGGGGTATAGGCTTAACGCTCGTCCGCGGAGTCGCCGAAGCGCACGGCGGAACTGTTCGGTTGTTGAGCAACGTCGAGACCGGCACCATCTTTTGCGTGGTGATTCCGCTAGATGCTCGGCAGTAGCCGAAATCTAGAGCGTCGTTTCCTCAGCTAAACCATTTGCGACAAATTGCGAACGCAGGCTTTCAAGCAAATCTTGCGGCCACCATATGTGGCCCCAACGCTTCGTCCGCGAGTCATAATCCAACGAAACCGCTTTGATTTTTGCCCACTTATACAAACCTTCCCCTTTTGCGAATTCGGTACTGTCTACTTTCATATTTGGAAAGGCGCTACTGAAAGCTTCGATCGAAAGCGTCGTGCAATTATGGCTAATGGCGTGAAAAGTTGGCGATTGTAAATTGTAATAATCCAAATGCTTTGTCGAAGAGAATGGTTTTAGTCCGCGAGTAAGTTTTTCGAAGTGGGCAAGGACGGCTTGCGCGTCGTTGCTAGAAACTTGGAATCGCACATTGTGAATTTGCGGCTGCCCTTCTTTTTGATATTTCAGATGTTGTTCGTTCGCGTGCTTCCATACTCGCAGTATGGGCTCGCCTTCGGTATCGAAGAATCCCCACATTTTACCGTAGCGACCAAAATCAAAAACCATGTCCGTCGCGTCGTCTTTCACACGGAGGGAGACGTGACCCCACTTGTGATCCGGCCATACTTTATCGACGATAACAAATTCGACAAAACTTTCGGCAAAAGCCGTTCCCGATGTAAAAAGCAAAACGATAACAAGGAGCGCTTTTTTAAAATTCATCCGTCAGTCCTTCATGGGGGTTCGTGAAAGACCTTATATTCTAATCGGGAGAAGTTTTCGACCTCCATGGTCCGAATTGAAATTTTTGGCTTCGCCTTTGCTCTATATGCTGACTAGGTAGCTTTTAAGCGCCGAAGGTGGCTAATTTTGAGTAGGTTGTTGCATATATTTACACTGGCTAGCATTTTAGGGCTCATGCCGTGTTACGGCCACGCGGCTCCATCTTGCTCCCAGGTATTGGCTGCGCAGTCATCACCGACTTATGCTGAAACGATTTCGGAGCACCTTGATGTTCTTAAATCGAATTTGAAAGACCTGCGGAGGGCCCTGAAAGACTCTGCTGAAAAAAACAATCGCCTGGACGCACTGGATTCTTTGAAACAAGATCCACGCGAAAGTGCCTACGTCCTGCAGGGCGCTTATAGGCTATTATTGGCTCATCCAAACTCGAAAGAAATTTTCACGAGCGAAGAAATAAATTCTATCGAAAAAGGCCTCCGCGCCATGAAGCTCCTTGAAAAAACATTGGGCGGTTACCAAGTCCAAGCGGATCTTTACCAAACCGCT
>JACMRP010000133.1 GCA_014376325.1 Pseudobdellovibrionaceae bacterium | reverse complement strand
TCCGGATCCGAGGGTCTTAACTCGCGGCGCGGTTTACTGGAACAACCCATTCGTCAGCGACGAAGAGGTCGTTTCGAATATCGGTGAGGGCGAAGACTGTGACCTGAAGGGTCTTCCATGTTGCCCGGGAATATTGGAGGGCACGGTGAAGGTCATTCTAAATCCGGGCGACAACTTGGATCTGAACGGCGAAATCTTGGTGACGGCGAGAACTGACCCGGGCTGGGTGCCTTTGTACCCGGCGATCTCGGGCCTGTTCCTGGCTTAACGAAAACTCTGAAAACGGGAATGAGGATCCGCATGGACGGCCGCGCGGGTACGATCAAGATTTTGTCTTCTTGAAGTTTTCTCTGCGTTGGTTTTGGTTGTCTCCAAACCCGGATTTCTAGTTGGCGGGAGTTTTACGGCTTGTTTCGAGGAGGGGGCTCTGGGGGCGCACGATGCGCGCCCCCCGGATCGAAGCAACCGCAAAACTCCCGCTTTATTCCCCACTCGTCCAAATCCCCGTTCGAAGCCAGTACCCAATTCCTATTTTCGAATTCACCAACAAAAAAGAGGAATCCAGAATGGATTCCTCTACAAAAGAACGCTCATTTAAAGGGCCTAGTGAGCGTCGCTTGATTCATGACTCAGCTCTTCAGCATGAGTCTTCAATTTATCAATCATCTCTCGGGACAGCGAAGGCTGGCCTGCGCCGTAACCTTCGACGTAAAGTCCCTTGATATTTTGAGTCGGATCCGTGATCGCGTAGAGGATCGAATTATCATCTGGATCAGACGAATTTTCGAAACGGATCATTTTATCCACTTCAAAATTTGCGGGGTAAAGCTTGTACTGGCCGGAGTTACATTCGAAGTGATCTTCTTTCGCCGAGAGGTTTTTGGTGTAACAACCGTACTCTTGGAAATTTTTGATCGCTTCGGACAAACTCAACATGAAACCCGTACCCGCTTTATGCTCTTCTTGCACTGCTGTGTCCGGTTTATTAGTGATTTGCATGAGCTTCTTCTTCCATGTCATCAGACTGTTCTGAAGGTGCATCTTTGCCTCCTGATTCTTCCAAGTCGCCTTTCAACTGAAGATACTCGGCACCGAGCTCCGCACGTTGTTCAGGTTCAGAATGTTTTTTGAAATCTGGAAGTAATTCTTCTTCCTCTTCTTCGATGTGGTGCTCAACAATTTCCGCCAAAACTTTTACGCGCGCGCTCCAAAGATCTTCGTCTTCCGTGCGTTTGATTTCTTCGATCAACTGATCCGCCAGCATATGTTCAACATCGCCTTCGAAGCCCTCTTCGCGCAACTCTTCTTCGTCTTTCATAAAGACGTACATAGTCTGTTCTTCAGGCTTCGCGTGAATAGCCAACAGCGGGGCAAATTCTTCGAACGCGTCTTGTCTTTCGTTCATGTCGTACTTGTCAGAATCTTTCAAGATTTTAATAAGTTTCTTCAGTGGCTTATGATCCGCAAGAATCAACTTAATGATGTCCTGACCCTCTACAGATTTCGCACTTGCTTTCTTTGTCGTCTTTGAGTTGGCCTTAGACTTAGAAGGCTGAGTTTTGCTAGCGCCTTTTTTCGGAGCTGCTTGTTGGGTCGTTTTGCTTTTAGCTATCGTCTTTTTCATGAATTCCTCTTTATAATAATAATAAAGTTAGTGTTGTAAGGGTTCATCTCCCATAAACAGCAAAATGGATGCCACGCCTCAGTGGGCGCTGATAACCAATTGAGACCGAAGGTGCAAATACAACGGGGCTTTTTGCCCAATCGGATGGGAACGCTGACGCCAACGGGTGTGAAGAAAAACGCAAATGAACGTCATTCCGTTTCACAAGATAAAGGCCTAAAGTGCGCGAATGAAAACTGCCGACGTTATTATCATCGGAGCCGGAGCCGCTGGTCTTGCTTGCGCGAAGGTCCTCAAGGAAAATGGCAAGAAGATCGTTATCCTCGAGGCGCGCAAGCGCGTGGGCGGAAGAGCTTTCAGTTTTGATTTCCCGACCTTTTCCCAACCGATAGAGTTCGGCGCAGAATTTATTCACGGAGCTCCACCGGTGCTACTGCAACTTTTTGAACAACAACGGATGGATTTTAACGATGTCAGCGACCGCCATCTGTATTTTTCAATTGGAAAAATGAAACAAGAAACCGACTTTTGGGAACGCCTCCAAAAAGTAACCGATCGCTTAAACGCGCAACGGAAAAAAGATCGCAGCGTGCGTGAATTTTTAGATGCACAGAAAAATAAAATACCAAAAGAGTTACGGGATATTTTCACGGCTTACGTCGAAGGTTTTCAAGCTGCGGACCTCGAAAAGATGGGCGAAAAGGCCCTCGCAAAAACAGAGCAGGACGAAGAAGGCAACCTCAACGGCGCTCAATTGTTTCGACCAAACGATGGCTACTCAGTTTTCTTCAGAGAATTCATTTCGACAAATCAGCTGAGTTCAAATATTCATTTGCAGACCCTTGTGCGCCACGTTCAATGGAAAAACAATTCTGTGATGATTCACGCGCTCGAGAAAGGCCGAAAGACTTCCTATTCGGCAAAACGTGTTGTTATCACCGTACCGCTCGGAGTTCTTAAAGATAAAAATCCGACATCCATGATCGAGTTTCTTCCGTCGATTCCGGAAATTCACGAAGATCTTCAAAACTTACACATGGGACATGTGCAAAGAATTAGTTTTCACTTTAAAACTCGCTTCTGGGAAAAAAACAAAAAAGAACCTATTGGATTCATGCACGCGGGTCCTGGAAATCTTTTTCCGGCTTGGTGGACCCAAATGCCAGTTAGAAGCCCGGTGCTAATCGCTTGGCAAGGGGGCCCCAAGGCCGAAGAATTAGGTCAACGACCCGTCGGTGAAAGAGTCGACTGCGCGCTAGAAACACTCGCTAAAATGACCGGCCACACGAAACAGTTCCTAAAAAACCAGTTGATTGCTTACTACACTCACAACTGGAGCCAAGATCCATACGCAATGGGGGCCTATAGTTACACCGGTCTTGATATTGGCAAAAAGCCAAAGCTGAATATTAAAAACACCCTATTTTTTGCCGGGGAATCTTTCGCTGAAGCTAGTGAGCAGGGCACGGTTCACGGCGCCCTTCGTACCGGTTACGACGCCGCCAATAAAATTCTAAAAATTAAAACTTAACGGGAAATTTTTTTGCCGGACGAACTGGAAAGACGCGAAAGCGCGAGGCTTTTTGTTAGCGCGATTTCTTTATCCGAGACGATCCCCATGTGACCCTGAATCGCCGCTAATTCGACACCGTGCTTGCGTGCCATCTTGTAGATTTGTTTTACCTTGTTCCACTCAATATCCCGGCCCATCGTGAACGATTCATAACGACCTTCGAGCGCTAACAAAGCCGTCTCTGCAAGGCAGGCGTAAACCGTGTTACCAGGAAGTCCCATATTAAAATTAATATCGACGGGACCGGGCAAATTGACTTCTCCAGACTCGATGATCAGAACATCCGGACGTTTCTTCGCGTCTTCCAAATCAAAGTCGAGTGGTCGTGAACAATCGCACACGACGCAACCGGGTTTTAGACGTTCGACGTCGACAATTTTTTCATCCACCGAAGAAGTGGCCGTCACAAGGACATCCGCAATCCCCGCGACGGCGTTTGCGTTGGTCGAAGTCGTGATTTCACATTTTGGCGCGATCGCCCGAATCTCTTGCGCGAGTTCATCCAAACGGTTCTGCCGAGGCGCGACTAAGCACACCCGATTAAAAGTCAGTGCTAAAAGCTTTGCCGAAACTTGACCAATGGAACCGGTCGCACCAATGACCATCGCCATCCCGTTGACCAGTCCCGTGTTCGGATCCATATTCAAAAGCTTCATTTTTTTAACAACGTCGGCAAGGGCCCAAAGCGTCGAACTTGCGCTCAAGCTATTGCCGGTCGTCACCGGAATCGGAGAGTTTCGATTAATCGTTACGCCTGAATCACCAATGATTTTGGTGTACGCACCAAGCCCAATAATTTTGGCGCCACGGTTGGCGGCGTCATAACAGATCTTTTCGATCTTTGCGTAAATTTCTTCTGGCGGTGCCGCTTTCAAAAGCTTCGGCGTGATCGGCAGGGCGTAAACGATGCCGTTAATTTCGCGCCCGTTGTCTTTGCTAATAACATGACGGACTTTGCCATAAACAAAAGCCGGGGCCTGCGCAGCTAGTCGGTCGAAACTATCGTTGAACTTCTCTGGCATATTTTTCAGAAGGCTTAACCCGGGCCCAAACATCAGCTCCTTGTGCGATAGCGCGTGCACGATGAATGCAAAATCCGGAGCGTCCTCTTTCAAAAGTTTGTTACGAATCTTATTAATGCCATGAGAAATCTTCGCCTGCGTGGACACGCGATGCGAAACCAAATATTTACGCGCTACCTGACTGATCTTAGTTTCCGAATTTATTAGCTGGGCCCATTCGTCGATATTGAGTGGTGCCGTTTTTCCGTGCGATAAACGCAACGTCGCGTCCAACACGGAGTAATTCATATACGGACTCACTTTAAAAGCTTCTTTTTCAGCAGCCGGATGATGCGACCAAACTATCAGGTCCTTCCCCCGAGCAAACTCGACGGCGCGGTCGAACAAAAGCAAAAATGGATAATCGCTGCAAACGTACTGAATACCTTCCACTTGCGAAGCTAAAAACGATCGACTTAGTTTCTGCAGCGCACTTTCGGCAAGCGGCGTATTGTTTCGAAGATCTTTAAAGTTCGCGATGTTC
>JACMRP010000013.1 GCA_014376325.1 Pseudobdellovibrionaceae bacterium | reverse complement strand
CTTCGTCGTAAAATTAAAGGCGAATGGCAATTCGTTTTCGAGGTAAACGTTTTCGGACTCTTCGTTCAACAAAACCGAATAGCCGTAAGTATGCTTGTAGCGGACTCCGCCGATCACATTGATTTCATCTTCGAATGAATACCAAACCTTTGTTTGGAACAGAATCTGGTAAATCTCCGGATTCTCCACGTCCTCGACATTCAGCATAAACAAGGCCATTTGCGATCGGGCACCTTCAATATTTTGTTTCGGCATATTTGCGGTCATTGCAAAAGGCGCGGTCTTCAGCCACGTCCCGATCCTTGTTTTATAAAGGCCGATTTTCGTATCATCATTCTGAAGCGGGTACGAAAATTCTTGCTCCAACACTTTCTGGTCGGCCGCACGTACGATACGGATTTTGAAGTAAAGTTGCCTTAGCTTGTAATCTGCGTTGGACAAATCCTTGAGCTCTGATTCCATAGAGACCGAACAATCGGATTTACTTAGATTGGTCTCGTCCTCAAACTTGCAGAAGTGCGGAAATAACTTCCCCCACTGATACCGTTTGAACATTCGCACAAAGGCCTTCGGGTCGACCATCGCTTTTTCTCCGGGCGTCGTGTTAACGCTCGAGAAACGTTTGTCGAAGTCGTTTAAAATAATCTGCTTCTGAAAAGAATCGGAAGTAAGTGTGGTACGCTGGTCCCAGAGCCAGGCCGCCACATTACGAATTCGTTCGTGATCTTCCTGATTGAGCGGACGATAAGGCAAAGGCCGGAACATCTTAGAGTTGCTGATCGTCTTCACGCCTCCCTCCGCAATGCCGGACATTTTTAAGATTTCTTCAAGAGGTAAGTATCGCATAAGGTAATAACTCATCGTCATTTCGTGAATCAGCAGCTTCGCCTTTTCTTCAATGGCCATTGAGCCATAGGCTGCGGCATCCACGTAGATTTCGCGGTTTGTGTGGATAGCCATCTGGTAGGTTTCTAAAAACAAGCCCTTCCGTTCTTTAGGTATGTCCTGAAGTTTGCAATCGACAAAGTACCAACTTTTAGAAGTGGGCGTCATCATAAACGGTGACGCCGTTTCTTTGCCTTCCTTCTTTTCACTCAAGCGCAGGAGTATCGGCCGGACGATGTCCTGATATTCGGGCAACGTTGTAATGTCGACCCGGTAACTTTCAATCAGCCGGCCGTTACAGGTATCACCGCCCCCGCCATCACTAGGACCTTGGACGGTGTCTTTGGTCGCAGATAATGCCGTGGCCGGAGACTGTCCATTATTTTGACAACCTAGTAAAAGACTCAGGCTGAAAATGCTCATGATGAATAATATCGGTTTCATACTTTGTTTCTTCCTACGATCCTTGGTGTTGCAAAACTCGTTCTAAGAACCAGCGAACTTAAAAAACGTACCCCACGGCAATGCCGAGACCGCCGGTGCGGTATCCAATTTCTAAGAGTCGCTGATCGTCGGCGATCGCCCCTGAGGTTTGGGTAGACACGCCACCGGAGATGAGACTTCGGTAAGTGAACTCCACATCCATAGTAACGTTGTTTCGGAATTGGTTGCGCACGCCGACCGTTAACATTCCGAGCAATTTTGATCCCGTCTGGTATTCCCGGACTAAATTCGACTCGGTGATAGTCGATTTCACCGCTCCTGCGTACTGCAAGCTTGGTCCCGCGTAAAAGTACGTATCACAATCTAGAAAGAAAAAACACTTGTCCCAAGCAGAATCAGTAACGGGTTTTTTATCACTAAAGTATTTGTAACCTAATGTAGAGACGGGTCCAATGAGATCGATCCCCAAGGCACCGGAAATCGCGTGATTCCCGGTGACAAATTTTTCAAGCGATACTCCGACAAGGCCCCTAGAACCCAAGGCGCCGGCGCCCACATTGAGGTTGTAATCGCCGGCTTGGATTGCGAATGCTTGCGCTGACGCAAGCATAAGAACGACTGAGAGTATTATGTTTCTCATTTTTGCACACACATCACAGCGACGCCGTTCGCCATCAACAGTGATTGTTTCTCACTCACTCCCGATGCGATTGCTAAATTTTTGTACTTAATTTCACCTTGAGCATCATGGTACGTTGAACCGCTCATGAGTTGAAGTCCGTTGTTTTGATTCATAAAACCAACCCATAATGTACCATCGACGACGATCTTTTTAAGGTCATCAGGGTTCTGAAGCTCTGGGCTGATAACAGTTCCGTCAGCAAGCACGTAACGAATTTTTGGTTTTGAAATGTCTGTTTTTTCCCAAAAGAGACTTTTATTGTAGACGCCAGAGCCAACTTCTTTTTCGGCATTCGCGCCACAGTAAAGTTCGCCTGCGTGTGCCATAGGTACGGTCATAACTGTCATCATTGCGGTCATCAAAATCTTTTTCATAAGTGGGCCTTTCAAAAATTTACTTCGTAATTGAAGTTGAAACCGTTTTAGCGGAGCGTCGGACCAACATCCAGATTTGATTAGTAAATGTTAGGCCATTATGGTAACCATTTGGTTAATATTGATCGGCTAAGCTATTGTTAAATTATGAATATATTTGAATTTCGCGACTACAAAGATTTCGTATCTCATTGGTTGAAAGACCACCCGAAGGCAGGTCGCGGGCAGCTAAAGAAGATGGCTGACCATCTACGAGTGTCAACGACGCTGATAAGCCAAGTCCTGCGTGCGGACAAGCACTTCAGTTTAGAGACCGCTGCAGAAATCACCGAGTACCTTAGTTTGAACGAAAAAGAATCAGAATATTTTTTGTTATTAGTCGAGCATCAAAGAGCGGGCGCATTTCGACTAAAAAAGATCCTGCTTAAAAAAATCGATCGTGAACAACAGGCCGGGACGCAATTGCAGAACCGCATCGCCAAGGATCGCGAATTGACCGACGAAGAAAAAATGCAGTTCTATTCAAGTTGGATGTTTTCGGCGATAAGAATCTTAAGTGCGTTGCCGGAAATAAAAAACGCAAAATCCGTCAGCGAAAGACTTCATTTACCCTTAGGAATAGTTAATGAAGCAGTTCACTTTTTAATCGAAAAGAACTTATGCAAGATGGAAAACAACAAGCTTACCTACGGGTCCTACCGAACTCACATTGGGAAAGACTCCCCGTTCGTCGTAAAACATCATCAAAACTGGCGACTCAAAGGCTTTCAGTCAATGGAACTAAGACGAGACGAAGATCTTTTCTTTACTCAGCCCATGGCTCTTTCTAAGGAAGCCGCCGAAAAGATAAGGCTCCTGCTACCCGGAATCATTCAAGACCTCCACGCAATCAGCGGGCCCTCGGAAAGCGAAACAGTCCGCTGCCTAAACATCGACTTCTTCGAATACTAAAAAAAAACCCGGAATTAATCCGGGCTTCTTCACGATCGAAAGTCTTTAGCTAGAAACTACTCAAGGTGTTTCAAAGTGTTATTGCCACCAACGTAGAACATTTCAGTGTTCTGCAGTTCAGTAACAACTGACTTAACTTGCCACTTCATCAACATTTGCATTCCTGCAACCGGTTGTTCTTTTGTTCCGGTGTTGAAAACGCTTGGTACTTCGCCAGTCGCGTTCAAGTTGAAACCCCAAGAAACGTGAACATCAGCCGGAGCAATCGTTGCGTTAGTAAGGTATTTTCCGACGCCTTTCAAGTTACCACCAGCAGTATAAGTTACGCGGTAAGCGAAACGAACTACGTCAGCTCCGAAACCATTTTCGTAGGTGACGCGGTAAACTTTAGATTCAGGAACGTTCCAACCAGCCAGGTCTGACCAGCAAGTTAAACCCATAGGAAGTGCGTTGGCAGTGTAGCTAGCTACGTTAATCACTGGACGGCCAGCATCCATGATTCCCCAGATTTTTTTACCAATGTTGATGATACGATCAACAGTCACTTCGAT
>JACMRP010000132.1 GCA_014376325.1 Pseudobdellovibrionaceae bacterium | reverse complement strand
GTACTGATGGCCAACGAGAATTTTGAAAAAGTGGTACGAACCAATCTTTTCGGCGCGTTTTACGTGTCTAAGTTTCTGGCAAAAAAGATGCTGCTGAAGCGCAGTGGTTGCATTGTCAATATGGCTTCGCTGGCTGGCCAAACTGGGAATATGGGGCAAGTGAACTATGCCGCTAGCAAGGCCGGGCTGATCGCGATGACAAAAACGATGGCGGCCGAATTAGGTCCGCGCGGAATTCGCGTAAACGCGGTGTCGCCAGGATTCATCGAAACCGAAATGATTCAGAACATTCCTCAGCTGGAGGCTTTTAAAAAGCAAATCCCTTTAGGAAGATTCGGCACCGTTGATGAAGTGGCCGGCGTCGTCTCGTTTTTGTGCTCTGCGGATGCCGCTTACGTCAACGGACATACCCTCAGCGTTAACGGGGGACTGTTTCCGTCTTGAGCTTGTACGACGAGGTTTTTATTTTGACCTCGTACTGTCCCGCAGTTGAAACGTCGATCTTTAGCGGAATCCCCAGAGCATCGACCTGCGAAAATGTGACATGGGCCTTGATGCCGTCTTGTTCTAGATCAATTTGCTGATCTTTGAGTCGCGAATCCGACTTCTGAAGACTAAAGATCGTCTTCACTAACTTAAAGACTTTAACAAAAAACTCTTGGTTCTTTTTTATTTGCGGAATCGATGATTCAGCTTCTATGGGTTGGCCGGACTTTTCGCTAATTTTGAAGAGTGAAAAACCAAAATTATTGTAGCCGTAAAACAAAACTTCATCGGGACTCTTTTGAACAACGCAGTCGAAGTCAAAATCCTGCTTGTGCTGGGGAGCCGTTACGTCAACGTCCACACTTTGCTGGTAACGTCCGTTAGGAAACAGCAAATCTTCGCTTTGAACCGGTCGTACCTGGTTTGTTGTACAAGACAGCGAGGCCAATAAAATCAAAACGTACAAGTATTTCAAGCTGACCTCTTTTTCGATTTCGGGCGCAGACTTAAAAACGGACCGAGGCCCCATCTCGTCCCGAGGTAAGTGCCAATCGTTCCGTAAAAAAGTGCGACGCCTAGCTGGTGCAAGATCGGATGTTCGGCAAAAACCATTGGGAAAAAGCCAATGATGTTCGTCATCGCCGCAAGTCCTAAAACGGAATAAATAATCTGGGGGTCTTCTTCCGTTTCTGGAAATGCGTAGATGTCGGTGACAAAAACTCCGTAATCGACGCTAAATCCAAATACCATCAGCAAACCCAACACCGAAATTAAATCCAGACTTCCGCCCGTCAATGACGTCGCAAAAAAGAAAACGCCGAGCCCTGACATAAACGGCACGAATGCCGCCGCCATAAAAAATAAACTCCGGTAATAGATCAGCAATATAATTCCGCAGATTATAATTGCGGACGGGATCATCCAACGCATGTCTTCTTCGAGAGATTTCGAGAATCCTCGGATAGACTCCACCAACGAGTGCGATTCCGGAAATTTTTCGAGAATCGCCTTCTCTTGGGCGGGATTCGCCGCAAAAAATAATGACACAAAGTTTTTACTGCCAATGAGCGGACTCATGTAGTCGCGCTTCTGCATTTCAGCAAACTGAAGAGGTGCTCGCCCCGTCTCGCAAATATTTTTGAAAAACGGCGTAAAAAGCTTTAACTCCGTTGCGTTTGAACTTTTTGAAAGTTCTCCGCAACCGCGAGTGCTCCAGGATTCTAAATTCTTGGCTTGGACTTCGGCAGACGGGATCAATTGTCCTAAACCAACGTATTTAATTCTATTTTCTTCGCTCCAACGGAATTCCTCAGTCGTGGCAGTGTAAATCTCCTCTGGCTCATGCAATAAAATGTAAGTTTCGCTCGCCTCTCCCTGAGAGAAAAACCAATTTGTAGCTTCGGCATCGCCAGGCGTTTGAAAGTTGAAGCGTCTTAAATCGAAGTTCAAGTCCACTTTTGCTGCTCCCAAAAGACCCCACACAACTAACACGACGATAACAATCCAACTGTAACGAAAGTCCGGAAAGTAAAAACGGATGCTTTTTAGGCGGAAGTATTTCGGTACGTATTTGCATAGCAAATAGAAGAACACGAATCCAAACAATAGACCCAGGCTGCCGAAGACCATCATCTGTCGGATCAGCGGAATTCCGCTAAATGCAAGAATGCCGAGCGCGATAAAGGTTGTGACGAACCCGACGGCGTTCGACTTCCAAGTCTGCTTTGAACCAGCGTTGAAAGCCCCGTGCATTCCGTAATCCACAGCAAGCCCTACTATCCCCGATCCAAATGCCAGGGTCAGTCCGTGAATGCTTCCGTAAAAAAGCTCGGTCATCCACGCGGCCAATGTCAGCGCGACCGCGACGGGCGGAAACAAAAGCAAAGCGCCGACGCTGCCCTTCAATACTAAAAATAAAATAAATCCAACAAGCACAACGGCGCCCACGATCGACACGATTTTTAAATCCGCGTGAACTTGTTTTTCGTTTGCGTAGGCCGAACCGTGCGCACCCACTAAGTGAACGCCGCCATACTGCTGCAGGTCGCTCATGAGGTCTTCCACCTGCTGCATTTTCGGCGGAACGCTAAACTGAATCGGAATGACCAGCCGACGAGTTTTAGGATCTAACAAAAAACCCTGAGTCCTTTCGAAGGATGATGGCGACATCGCCTGGCTCTTTGCTAAATAGATTTGCCACTGGTCTGTCGGATCAGATCGCTTTAATTTAAAAATTTCTTTTTGTGAAGTACTTAGGAAGCTTAAATCACTGACGGATCGTTGAATCGCATCCCGGTACAGGGCAGGATCCTTGGCGTAATCTTCACGCAACACCAAGTCTTGGGACCACAAATCCAGAGTCTGAACGAAGCCCCCTAACTGATCACCGCACACGAGTCGCTGGATAGACTTTGCTTCATATTTCTGCAGAGTTTGGCAAACGGCACGTGCCTTTACGAACTGGGCCTCGCCGCCGACCGGATTGATCACGACGAAATTCCACCAAAAAACCGGAAACTCGGTTTGGGAATACTGCAGGTACTTCAGGCTTTTCGGAAAAAAAATATCGACGGATTCGTCGATCTTCGCAAAGCCCGGGACCGCGTAACCTAAAACTAAAATAATGATCAAATACCAAAAGGACTTTACCTTGGACATTGCTCAACCTGAGCGATTTTTTTGATATTCACTTTTAAATCCGAAAAATGAATATGAATTTGATCCTTTGATTTTTCAATGAGCAAGACGTCGTCGACTAGATTTTTGTTATTGAGAGTTAACGTTGCAGAATTAAAAAATGAGCTTTCTAAGTTTTTTGGCGTTAAAAAAAGCTGATTGTTTTTTTTCTCGACCAGGAATGACTCTTCAATTTTAGCGGAATCCATTGTGATAATCTTCAACATGCCAGAAATTTGGTCGCCCGTTTCTGCACCCACTTCGGAAAACTTCAGATTCTTTTTATTTATAACAATTCCCACGTCATCGATGCAAATTTTTGACGGCTTCGGAGAAACAATGTTCCAGTAGAATACGGAAGGACGACCCTTTGGCCGTAGAACCTGAAAATTACCGGTGGTTTTGATTTCTAGATCCAGTTCTCGCAGCAACTTCGACTGCTGGAATCGCCCTTCCAGATGGTGAAAATCTGCCAGCTGCGCAGCGGCAAAAGCAGTGCTGGAGCTGAAGTTGGGCGCCAACGAGACAAGTCCAAGAATAGATAACCGAATGAAAAAAATCTTGGTTAATATCATTATTCGTATATCATCGCGCCTATGGAAAAAGAACAAGTTCGAAATGATTTAACGGTCAAGGTCATCGACATCATCTTCTCGGCATTGAATCTAAAACACATCGATCGAAAAACCGTGACCGACTCGACGACGCTGACCAAAGATGGTCTAAATTTGGACTCAATCGATATTCTAGAGCTGATCGTCAATTTTGAACAAAGCTTCGGGATGAAACTCAACGAATCCGAGTCCTACGCGCATCATTTCAAAAATATTGGTTCGATCGTCGACTTTATTCAGAGCAAGAAAACAATATAAATTTATGGCGAAAATTGTTGGCATGGAGGCCATTTGCGCAAATAACCTGAACAAAGATTCACTCTTTGAATCGGTGCTTGCGCTTCGGACTTCGGTGGGTGCGGATGGTCTTGCGGCATTAAGCGATGCCGATTGGGACCAGCTTAAACACGATACCCCGATGCAATTTCATAACAGTCGCTGCGCACTTTTAGCTTTTAGTGGCTTTTCGAGAGCACTGAAAGAGTCCGCGTGGAATCGCGAACAGATTCAGAGCGCGGGATTTATTTTTTCTTCAACGACCTCGCAAATCGATCTTTGGGAAAACCGGCTTCCGTACTACCAAACCGAAAATTATGACGGCGCAAATATCCGCCGCGGCATTAACAACCAATCTTTGGGGACTCCGGTGCTGCGTATGACCGATCACTTTTCGATCCAGGGTCCACGCACTTTGATAACATCTTCGTGCAGTGCCTCGTTACAGGCATTAGCAATGGCTCTGCTCTGGATAAAAAGTGGCAGAGTTCAGCGTTGCATCGTGGGCGCGACAGAAATTCACAGCACCCTAACCCGTGTAGGATTTGGGTCCTTGCGTTTACTCAGCAAGGAAATCTGCAAACCTTTCGACAGAAATCGAACCGGAATCAATCTCGGCGAAGGAGCGGGATTCATCTGTTTAGAAGCCGATTCGCTTCGAAGCGAAGCGGGGCGTGGTTACTTGCGGGGGGCAGGACTTAGTACCGATGCCTATCACCCGACGTCGCCGCATCCTGAGGGCAAAGGCTCGCAAACTTCGCTGACGATGTCGCTACGAAGCGCCGGTTTGGCTGCGGAAGATATCGATTGGGTTTACGCGCACGGGACGGGATCGCCCGCAAATGATTTGGCGGAATCCCGTGCGATCCGCGAAGTTTTTGCTCACGCTCCTGTTATTACCTCCACAAAAGCCAGTCACGGTCATACGCTCTCCGCTTCGGGCGCGATCGAATCCGTCTTGGGACTTTTAGCGATGCAAAAAAATCTGGTTTTACCGACACGCGAGTTCCAAGACGCGGACTCCCAAATTCAGTTGCCGATTCTGCTCCAAGCAAAGGAGCAAACAATACGCAACTTCGTAAAGAATAGTTTGGGATTTGGCGGAATCAATGCGTCGGTAATTTTTTCTGCAGAGCCGGGGCGCCATTGAAACTCATCGCAAAAAAAGAGCTCTCCGTTTCGGAAATCAATATGGATAACTTAGATCCGGCCTTCCGGCGTGCCTCCGTTAACATGGTTTTAACAACCTTGAACTGCGAAGAACTTCTAAAAAATATTCCCCAGAATATCAGTAAAGATCGAGTTTCATTTGTCGTTGCGACCCACTTCGGCGAGGTCAGTACGACCTTAGAATTTTTGAGCACCTACCATGAAACTCACGTCCCCCGCCCAATTCTGTTTCAGAACAGTTTGCACAATTCGACCCTGGGCTTTGCGAGTATTCATCTGGGATTGACCGGGCCAGCAATGACGATAAGCTGCGATCGCGAAACCGAATCTTCTGCTATGCAAATGTGTGAAAGTCTTCTGACAATGACGGACTACGCCTTGTTGTGTTTGGTTGATAGCATTCCCCAGGGGCTTGTGAATTATTACGTTGAAACGTATCCATTTTTAAAGCCCTTCGTAAATAAATCCACTTGCTACCTGTTTGGAAAAGCCTAAATGTTTTATTTTGGATCAAGTCCGTGGATCATTCGCAAAGTCACTTGCACCGAAAATAAGGTGTACTTAACTTTTGATGATGGTCCGAATCCCGAAGTAACACCAAAGGTATTAGATGCACTTCAAAAATCCGGTGCGTTCGCAAGTTTTTTCGTTATCGGCGAAAAGGCGTCGGCATATCCGGAACTCATTGCCCGCATGATCGAAGAAGGACATTCGGTTCATTCCCACTCTGCCGATCACCGATACGATATTTATTTTAGGCGCAAAGATACGCTGAAAGACTGGATCGCGGCATCGCTGACCGCGCTCGGCGCTTTGACCGGGCTTCGCCACCGATCATTTCGGCCGCCAGCTGGAGTGGTGACACCCCCCATGGTCCAAGTCGCACGTGCCCTGAATGTGCCGCTCGTGCTGTGGAACCATCGTTTTTTTGACACGGCTCTGACTTGGACTACCAAAAAAGCGGTATCGAATGCGGCAATTCTGAAGCCCGGGGATATCGTGCTGCTTCATGATGATCAGAAATCTCTGCGTGCTGATTTGTTCGTCGAAACTCTTTCAATTTACATCGCGGAGATTCAAAAGCGGGGGTTTTCTTTGCGACCACTCGGCGAAACGGGGCTTGTTTAAGACTTGGGCCTGTACTAGGGTAGCGGCTCGATGAAAATCTATGTTTCAGGCTACGGGGCGATCACTTCGCTCGGCAATACTCCCAATGAAATATTTGGCTCTCTGCTTGAGAACCGCTCCGCCGTGCGTAAAATTACAGACTGGGATAAGATCAACGGTCTGAACTGCCGATTAGGCGCTCCCGCCATGCCTTACGTATCTTCGGGACTTCCGCGGACGGCTCGAAGAACAATGTCGCCGATGTCAGAAATGGCGGCGCTCGCGACTGAGCAAGCACTCGGACACGCGAAGCTCGATTTAAAAGATCTGGATTTCTCTCGATCACTTTTATCGATGGGATCTACCACCGGGAGTCCCATCGGACTGGAAGATTATTTTCAAAAAATTCAGAACAATAACGGCGTACAGAATCAGTCGGGCACCGCGTTTTTCAAAATCATGAATCATTCGGTGGCTTCGAATGTCGCGGTCGCACTCGGTTTTAATGGCGCATTGATTTCACCTTCGAGCGCGTGCGCAACTTCGGCTCAGGCCGCAATTATTGGGTGGGAATTAATAAAGTCGGGACTTTACGACATCGCGATCTGTGGCGGTGCAGATGAAATGCATTATTTAAGCGCCGCCGTCTTCGACAGCGTTTACGCGGCATCTCGCGGTTTTCATGACGATCCCAAAGCCACTCCCCGCCCCTTTGATAAACGCCGCGACGGGCTGGTGGTATCTGAAGGTGCCTCGGTCGTTATTTTGGAAAACGAAGCGAGCCTTTCTCGTCGCGGGAGCAAGGCGCTGGGCGAATTTTGTGGTGGCGCCTATTTGTGCGAAAGTTCGCACATGAGCCAAAGCAATGAGCTACAAATGCATACAGTAATGAGCTTAGCCCTTGAAAGATCCGGACTAAAAAAAGAGAATATCGAGTACGTCAGTGCGCACGCCACGGGGACTTTGCAAGGGGATGCCGCGGAGGCCGCCGCGATCGGTGGTCTTTTCGGCGGTCAAGTTCCGGTCAGCAGTCTGAAAGCTCACTTCGGGCATTCAATGGCGGCATGCGGAACTCAAGAACTGATCACGACGCTCATGATGATGAACGAGGGAGTGCAAATCGGAACTCGAAATTTAGAAGAAGTAGCGCCGGAGTGTTCTCAGGTTATGCATCTAAAACAAAACCGAAAAATAAGTACGGACATCGCACTCAGCAATAATTTTGCGTTTGGCGGAATCAATACAAGTTTTGTGATACGCAAAGTGGAGCAATAAATGACACCATACGATAGCCAAGTTATCGAAATCGTAAATACGATCCTTCACGAAAAGTTTGAAGTCGCAATAGCAAAACTAACTCCGGACGCGAGCCTTAAGGAAGATCTAAAACTGGATAGCTTGGACTTCGTCGACATGTTTATCTTGCTGGAACAAAAAACGGGAAACGACGTTCAGAATATCGATTTTTTAAAAATCCACACGCTCGGCGATGTCTACAAGATGGTCAGTGATCTCAGCGTTCAACGTCCCGCGAACTAGTTAATAGTCAAATCGGCATACATTTTTTGATCCTCGAGATTGTGCGAGAGGGTGAGCCAGAGGATGTGGAAAGAACCGGGCAACTTTTGCTGAATCTGAATTTTAATTTTATCACCTGGTCTTACCGGATTTTTTATTCGAAAATCCTGAATCTTCGAAATTTTCTCGGAGCTCGTCGATATTTGCGAAAGCAAAAACTGACTTATATCTATGATCGCGACGGCGGGCAAAACGGCCTGCTCAGGAAAATGTCCCAAATAGTAGGACCACGTTGCCGACGCGGTCATTTCTGCTTCCCATTGCGACTCGGATATTTGAATGGTTTTGTAAGTACCTTGGAGTTCGCGCTCAAGTTCGATCATCCTCTGAAATTAACCCGGGGGACCACGTCGTGTATATCGTAAATTACGCATGCACGACCGCGGCGGGTCCTGATGTCGGCTCCTTGCTAGACGCCCTCTCACAGGGGCGGGACACTTCTCAACCGATGTGGGCCGGCGGACGAGCTTGTTTCATTGACGGACAAATCGAAAAAGCCGAGTCCCACGAAGAAATCTTCCACCGATGGCTCAAGATCTTGTGGTCTAAAATGAATGTGGACTTTGGAAACGACCGAGTGGCCTTGGTATTTGCAAGCACGAAAGGCTTCATCGAAGATTACGTCTGGCACTCGGACGAACAAGGAATACGGAAGCACGACGATCCCTATTCGAAAATTTCGCAAAGTTTTTGCGATTCGCACCCAGAAGTTTCGTGGAGTGTGGTTTGTAATATCAG
>JACMRP010000131.1 GCA_014376325.1 Pseudobdellovibrionaceae bacterium | reverse complement strand
GCCGAACGTGGCGACGCCCGCGAAACGCAGGCCCTTGTTGAAGCCGAAGGACGTGAATGTATTATCATCGAAGGGGATCTGACCCGCGAAGCTTTTTGCAAGAAAGCCGTCAGCACCACCGTCAAAAAACTGGGAGGCATCAATATTTTGGTCAGCAATGCCGGTCACCAAAATCGCAAAGAAACTCTGGCAGAGATTACGACCAAAGAATTCGACCGCACTTTTAAAACAAATATCTATGCCTACTTTCATTTGGCGAAGGCCGCAGTCCCGCACATGAAACCGGGCTCCGCCATCATCGCTACGAGTTCGGAGACTGCCTACCAAGGTCCGAAAGAACTTTTAGACTATTCGTCGACAAAAGGTGCGATCAATACTTTTACCAAATCGCTCGCGCAAATGCTGATCAAGCAAGGCATCCGCGTGAACGCCATCGCGCCGGGCCCCGTGTGGACTCCGCTGAACCCGTCGGATAAAGGAATGACTCGAGCAAAGGTTGCAAAATTTGGATCAAAGCAACCGATCGGCCGTGCGGCCCAGCCAGAAGAAATCGCGCCGGCGTACGTGTTCTTAGCAAGCGACGCGGATTCGAGCTACATCAGCGGCATCATCCTGCCCCAAGCCGGCGGTTTGCCGCTTGGTTAACGTGCGGGCTGGGGAGTCCAATAACTAAATTCCGAGCTCACGCGCGAGGTTCTTTGCTAGATACTGACGGCGGTACGCAAAGATCTTTTCGACGTCACCGCGGACGAATCCGCCAGCCACAAAATTACCAAGGAATCCCATCGGGAGTTTGTAACGAACTTTGTCCGTCATGAGCGTGCCCCCCGCGAAGGCTTTGAACTCGTGCGTGTGGTGCCACAACTTGTAAGGACCCTTCACTTGCGTATCCACGAATTTGAATGGCGGTTCCCAATCTTTAATTAAAGTCAGCCATTCCATCGGCAGTCCGTGAACACTGATCTTGTAACGGATCTCGGAACCGGTGCCGAGTGTTTCTTTCGGCTCTTCGAGAATTTTAAAACTTAAAATGGGCGGAGTGATTTTTTCTAAATTCTTCGCCGCACTAAAGAACGGAAATATTTCTTGAGGAGTCCACGGCAAATACTGCTCACTATAAAAAAACTCTTCGCCTTTAGAAAGCGGCAAAGCCACGTCTCGTAACGCTTCTTGCAAATCTGGATGTTTGAATTTGTACCCGGTACGCAACGCCACTTCAGGAATTACGCGCTGTGAAGCCAATACCAAAACCGACATTTCACCGAGTGCTGCTTTGATCGCGAAAGCCGGCGCCGGAGGACCCACGCTGACGCCCATCGCGGACGCAAGTGCCTTCGTGAAGTGTTCGTTCGTCGCCGGGTTCGGCGAAACCAAATTCATCGCCCCATCGACCGAAGAGTTTTCAAGCGCGTGGAAAATCAGTCCGACCACATCTTGAATGTGAATCCAGTTCATCCATTGCTGTCCGCCCGCAATCACGCTGCCGAGTCCACGACGGAACAACGGAAACAACTTGTCGAGCGCTCCGCCCTGAGTAGCGAAAACCATCCCCGTGCGCAGACGCACGACCCGAGTCCCCGTTTTGCCGACGGTCAAAGGCAGAAGTTCTTTTTCCCAGTTCACGCAAGTCTTCGCCAGGAAATCGTCGCCGGGCGCGCTTTCTTCGTTCAGGATATCCGAGCCGGCAGAGCCATAGTAACCAGCGCCCGAAGCGCTGATAAAAACCTTCGGTGCCACCGACAAACTTTCGATAAGATGTCGAGTTCCCAAAACCCGCGATTCGTAGATGCGGCGTTTGCGTTCTTCGGTCCAGCGCCCTCCGCCGACGGATTCACCCATCAGGTGAATAACCGCATCGATTTCGCGCAAGAGGGGCTCACCCTGCAGGTTCTTTATTCCGAGATCGCCCGCGATCACTTCGCAGGGGAACGGCAACTGCTCAATCGCTTTCTGAGGATCGCGACTGACCACGACGATCTTGTGCCCCTTTTCGATCAAAGCTTTACCCACTTCTTTACCGAGAAGACCCGTAGCACCAGTAATCAGAATCTTCATGACGAACCTCTTTCTAGATTTTATTTTTTTAAAGCTTTTTTAAATGCGGCAAGGGCGCGCTCCCGCGCGAAAACGTGTTCGACCATAGGTTGTACGTAGTCCGAAGTGCCGTACTCGGGCACCCACTTTCGAATGTATTCTTCGTCTTTGTCAAAACGCTCTGCCTGGGTCGTCGGATTAAAAACTCGAAAGTACGGGGCCGCATCGCAACCCGTTCCCGCAGACCATTGCCAGTTGCCGTTGTTTGCCGCGAGATCGTAATCGAGCAATTTTTTTGCGAAGTAACGTTCACCCTCGTACCAATAAATTAATAAATGCTTACAAAGAAAACTGGCCGTCACCATCCGCACCCGGTTGTGCATAAAACCGGTCGCGTTAAGCTCCCGCATTCCCGCATCAACAAGTGGGTAACCCGTCTGACCATCGCTCCAAAGTTTAAAGTCTTTGTTGCTTTTGCGCCATTCAACTTCATCGTACTGGGGACGAAAACTTCGTTTTTCAACGTGCGGAAAATGGTAAAGCACCTGCATAAAAAAATCGCGCCAGATGAGCTCACTCAGCCAGACCGCGGAGGTCTCTTTCCCTTTTTTCGCGAGCGCACGAATGCTGACGGTGCCGAAGCGTAAGTGCAACCCCAGGTGGGTCGTCCCATCATTCACTGCCGGAAAATCCCGGGTTTCGGCATAGGTTTTTAAGATCGAAGTTTTAACTTTGTCAGACGGGAATGAGAAATCCTTCGATTTAAATCCTAACATCGCAAGCGTTGGCATCAGCTGGGGCTTCGATACTTTTTTAAGATTTTTAAGATATTTTTCTACCGGGTAGGCCTTTAGGTAAAAATCAGAAAGCGACGCTAGCCATTTTTTTTTGTAGGGAGTGTATACCGTGTAGGGCTTCCGTGCTTCGGTGACGATTTCATCCCGTTCAAAAATAACTTGGTCTTTGAAAGTTTTAAATTCGACGGAACGCGATCGACAAAGAGTTTCGATAGCTGAATCCCGAGCGATCGCCGAAGGTTCGTAATCGTGATTGGTGTAAATGCGTTCGGGATTTTCGGACTGAAGAAGGGCTTTCCAAACCTCCGTGGGCTTGCCTTTTTCGATGATAAGATCCGAGCCCCTTTTCTGCAACGCGGACTTCAGGTCGGACAGGGTTTTAAACAAGAATTGCACGCGAAGGTCCTGCGGATCGTCCAGGTTATTCAGAATGGTTTCATCGAAAATAAAAACACCCAGAACGGAACCACCGTCTAGTAAAGCATGGTAGAGTCCCGCGTTGTCTTCTAGCCGTAAATCTCGCCGAAACCAGAATATTGTTGTCAAAAACTTCGCCCTTCTAAAAAGATGCTGACCCTAGATTAACCTCGTCGTAGAATAGAACAACAAGAATAGAACAAGAGTAAAAATAATGTCTAGTAGCAAAAATGATCCCAAAAAAATACAAAAAATAAAGTCCTCGGTCTTTTCCAGAGGACTTTCAATGGCGAAAATGACCGTGAACGCGGGCGCGAGCCTCGCCGGTCACAATATCAAGAAAACATTCTCAAATGACAAGGTTGCCCATCAAGCTTCTTGGAAAAAGTTCTTGATGAATCAGGCGTCTTCGATTAGTTCAGAATTGGGTGAACTAAAAGGCAGCCTGATGAAGGCCGGCCAAATGCTGTCGATGTACGGCGAGCATTTTTTACCTCCCGAAGCCAATGAATTCCTAAAGAACCTCCAGGGAGACTCTCCCGCGCTTGATTGGTCGGCAATTGAACCAGTTTTAAAAAAGCGTCTTTCTAAAGCGCAGCTCGATCAGCTAGAGATCGATACCGAAGCGCTTGCCTGCGCGTCACTTGGGCAGGTACACCGCGCAAAAATAAAAGCAACCGGACAAGAAATCGTCTTAAAGATTCAGTACCCGGATGTCGACAAAGCGATCGACAGTGATTTGCGGGCGCTGCGCACTTTACTGAGCGTGATGAAGCTCGTTCCCAAAGAGTTAGACCTCGATCCGCTTTTTAAAGAAATCAACGACATGCTTGTTCAAGAAACGAACTATTTGATCGAAGCGGACCGCACCGAAGAGTTTTACGATAAGCTCAGAGACGATCCCCGCTTCGTCGTCCCCAAAGTCATTCGCGAGTTTTCAAACGGCAAGGTTTTAGCGACCTCTTACGAAACTGGCGAACGGGTCGATTCAGAAAAAGTCGCAAAGTTATCGCAAGAGCGCCGCAATCAGCTCGGTTTAAATTACCTAGATCTTTATTTTAAAGAAATTTTCACGTGGCGCACGGTTCAGACCGATCCTCACATCGGAAATTACCGCATTCGCGTCGCGGCCGGCGGCAAGGATCAGATCGTGCTCTTCGATTTTGGCGCGACTCGCGAGTTCGACGAAAAGTTTATGAAATCCTACCGACGCATGATTCAGGGTGCGGTCGAAGGGGACGAAGAACTTTTCCGCCGCGGGGCCACTGAATTAAAATTCATCCAGCCCGATGACGCTCCTGAATTGCGCGCACTGTTTGAAGAATTTTGTTTTGAAAACGTCGAGCCCTTTATGCATCCCGATGATCCAAGATTACCGCCGGGAACGTTAGATGCCGACGGCAGCTACGATTGGAAAAATTCGGATTTGCCGCAGCGGGCTTCCGCAAAAATCATGAAGGTGCTACGGCACTATTCATGGCGTGCACCACCCCGCGAGAGTATATTTTTAGATCGTAAAACGGGTGGCGTATTTATATTTATGGGCGTGCTGAAGGCCGTCTGCCGTGGTCGCGATGTCATGACGAAGTATTTGACGCTCCAGTAGGCCGGTGCTAAGCCCAAGGCATGAAAACTCGCCAGTCGTTTTTTAGGTTCGCCCAGTTCTTACTCATTTACACTTTGCTCGTCATTTTATGGGGAGCATGGGTGCGAATTTCTCACTCGGGCGACGGCTGTGGCGACACTTGGCCGCTCTGTCACGGACAGATTATTCCCGATGCTCAACAGAAAAAAACCTGGGTCGAATTCAGTCACCGTATCACGTCAGGTTTGTTTGGCCTGATCGTGCTGTACGTTTATTGGCAGGCCCGCAAACTTTATCCGAAGGGCTCCGCAGTTCGTAAGGCGGCGTTGGCCTGCTTGATATTTATGATCACCGAAGCGCTCCTTGGCGCGAAGTTAGTTTTATTCGGACTCGTTGGAAGCAACGATTCTGCATTCCGATTGTTTGCGATGAGTCTGCACCAGATCAATTCGATGCTCCTCAGTGGCAGCGTCGCGATGTTGCTTTTGTATGCGAGCGGACTGCCCGACCGATTGGCCGCGTCGCCCTCAACCGAAGTTTCTGCAAAATTTAAATGGGGCGGGATTTTTTTGCTAGGTATTCTTGCCGTTGCGGTCACCGGTGGATTCGCGGCACTTTCGACAACCTTGTTTCCGGCAACGTCTTTGTTAACGGGATGGACCGAAGATTTCGCGCCTGATGCACATTACCTGATCCGCCTTCGAATATCGCACCCGGTTTTAGCGACCTTGATCGGCGGAGGCCTCAGTCTTTATTTTTGGCTGCGGGCCCAAGTTGAAACTCGACCCATTCTTCGTCAAAGCACCTTGCACATTGCGGGAATGCTCGCGGTCGCGGTCGTTTTCGGATACTTGACGTTGTTCAGCCTTGCGCCGATCTGGATGAAAGTGGTTCATCTGCTGATCGCGCACTTAGTTTGGATTTCTCTTCTAAAATGGGTCGCGCTAAAGACCGAGCGCGAATTAAGAAACTAAATCGACAGCTCGTTGGATTCGGTCAATCGATGCAAAAATTGAATCTTATCGTTGATGTCGTTGAGCTCTAGCGCCATCTGCTGCAGATCGTAGTCGCGGACTAAATATGAAGAAAATGCGCCAACGATTTCCGCGGGACCGTTCAGTCCCTTCATGAAAACTTCTTGCTGTGCTGGATCCGGGATATGACCATCAATCCATCGGGTCAGAATTTTCATTAAATGATCTAATTGCGTCTGGCTGGCTGCCGAAACGATCGAAGTCTCTTCGATCACTTCGGCCTCAAGCACCATGTAAGGAGTGCCACGGTCTAAGACTTTTCCGAGGCGGAGCTTGCCGGTTCCTTGTAAAAAAACCAGGAGCGTCCCGTTCAGGCGCTCTTCCACGATTTGCGCGAATCCGTAACCAGCGACGGGACGAATGTAACCCACGGTCTCGCCGGGCTTAACCGGACCGACTCTAGATGGGTCCTCGATGAATCCAATGGCAATAGGGATCTTTTTATCGGCAGCCTCGCGAATCATTTCTAAATAACGAGGCTCAAAGACGTTCAACGGCTTCGTCGTGCGTGGAAACAAACTAACGTTCACGAGAGGAAAAAGAAAAACTTCCATGACAAAACCGCTCCAAAAATAGAAACTAACGTCAGAGACCAGAGCCTTCAAAATTATAGGAAGCAGATTCCTTAAAAGCTAGGTGAAAGATGCAGAGCCAAAAACCAACGATCTTTTTTGACGGAGTCTGTCATCTTTGTAATGGCTTTGTTGATGCCATCATCCAGCGCGACGTGAAGGGGCAAATTCAGTTTGCCCCGCTTCAGGGCGAAACCGCTGCCGCAGCCCTGACCGCGGAAGAGCGCTCACTTCTTGAGTCGGTAATCCTGATCGACAAAGGACAGAAGTATTATCGTTCGGAAGCGATCCTCCGCACTTTTATCCTTCTTGGCGGAGTTTATAAAATATTTATGTTAGGTTTTTTGATTCCGGAATTTTTACGCGACAGGATTTACGCTTGGGTCGCGAAAAACCGCTACGCCTGGTTTGGCGAAAGAGATTTCTGCAGACTCCCCCTCCCGCACGAACGCGATCGGTTGCTGCCTTAGTTTTACGACACTGTTGGGCCGTAAATCTCGAGACCTTAGTCGCGCTCTAAGAACATCTTTTGCAAGATCCCAACGATCTCACGATCCCCTTCCGACATGATCGAGCGATCGATCTTCGCAATGTCGACCCAAAAATAATCATCATGCTCCGTTAAAACAAAATTTTTGCCTGG
>JACMRP010000130.1 GCA_014376325.1 Pseudobdellovibrionaceae bacterium | reverse complement strand
AGTAAGTATTGGATTTTCATTTCTTCGGGAACAGCAAAAGTAGATGGCATATTTGGTTTATAAAAGAGGTCCCGAGTATCCTCAAGCTAAAAACCAAAAATACCGGAATCACCGGGAAATTCTCCTCAAAATTACGCGCTCAATTTACCAGCTCAAATATATTCGATCACGTTTGCGGTCCTCCACTTGCAATATCCATCAGTGAACAATCGTTAATAAATACGATCCTATTTAAAAGATTTCGAAACAAACCTCAACAAGGAAACACAAATGAAACTTAAACTCGTTCTTTCAACTTTGGTCTTTTCGGTCTTGGCCCACACTGCAAATGCGGAAGAAGCCAAGCAAGGCGGATTATTTATTGAACCCTCTGTGACCTATCAATCTGGAGAAATGAAAGTCGTTTACCCAAACAACCTGCTTTCTGAGTCGACTGAAAAAACCACCGGCCTTGGCGTTGGCTTGCGTTTAGGCTTCCACGCTTTCGACACGGTTATCATTGCTGCTGACGGCCGTTACGCAAAACCAAATTACGAATCTTCTGCCCTGGGTGGATCGGCTCCGGCAGATATGTCCAACTTGGGCGTGACTTTAGGTTTGCAAACTCCGCTTGCGGGCGTTCGCGTTTGGGGAACTTATTTAGTCAGCGGATCCTTGGATCCCCAAGACATCCGCGGTACGGACGTAAAATTTAATAATCCAAAAGGTTACCGCGTAGGCGCGGGAGTTTACGTTGCCATGGTCAGCGTAAATTTAGAATACCAAGATGTTAAGTATGATTCAATCACTGCAGAAAAATGGGGTTTCGTCGGAAACTTCAATGACGTAAAAGGGACGGACAAGTCCTACATCCTGAGCGTATCATTCCCAATCGCTCTATAATTTCCATCAATCGAGCCGGCGTTCCGACTAAGCGCCGGCTTTCCCAAACTAGATTAGTATCTCAGGGTTATTGAGACAATGCGCGACGAGGGTCCGCTTTCCGGGACCTTGCCGCGTAATAAGCAACTTTGTCGATAAGTTCGTGTAGGTTTATCGGCTTCATCAGATACTCATCAAAACCCGCACCCGCACAACGCTCGCGTTCGGAACTCATTGCGTTCGCGGTCAGGGCGATGATCGGCTTGGTATATAGCTTTTTGCGGAGCCGAGACGTTGCCTGAAGCCCGTCCATCACTGGCATTTGGATATCCATAAGGATGACATCAAAATTTCCGGCGATGGCTTTGTCGATGCCCTCTTGGCCGTTTTTCGCGATAGTTACCTGCGCTCCAGATTCGACTAATACATTTGAAATTAATAACTGATTGTCTGCAGAATCTTCGACTACCAAAACGTTATTTCCGGACAGGGAATTTTTCTTCAGAGGTGTTTCGGGTTTTGATTTTGCTTGATATGGGGCCTGTTGCTTACACTCTGAACCTTCGCTTAAGGTCGTGGCTATGCGAATTTGGAAGCAACTTCCAACTTTGGGCTCACTATGCACCAAGACGATATCCCCGCCCATCAGATGCGCTAGCCTGCGCGAAAGCACCAACCCTAGGCCTGTGCCGCCGAATCGACGGGTCATGGTGTTATCGGCCTGCATGAAATTTTGGAAGAGTCTTCCAGACTGCTCGTCATTCATCCCAATTCCCGTATCGGTCACGGTGAAAACGATCATCTGCGGTGTTTGATGAGTTTCTTCCTGCATGGCCACCTGAACCGTGACGTTTCCAACTTCGGTGAACTTCAGCGCGTTGCCAATGATGTTGGTCAAGATTTGGCGCAAGCGTGTCGGATCCGAAACTATTTTTTCGGCAATGACGCCTTCGGTGTTTAACTTAAGACCGATATTCTTTTTCTGAGCACGGTCACTGAGCGTTTCGAAGACTTCCTCCGCAATCGCGATCGGAGAAAACTCGAGCCCTTCGAGCTCTAGGTGTCCCGCTTCCACTTTTGAAAGATCCAAAATATCATCGATCAATTTGACTAAAACTTTGCCGTTACGATCGATGATGTCTAAGTATTCGATGGCTTCGGGGGCTAAATCTGGGTATTCAACTTTTAATAAATCGGTGAAACCAATAATCGCCCCGAGTGGCGTTCGAATCTCGTGGCTCATGTTCGCGAGGAATGCGGATTTCAATTGGTTCGCGCGTTCGGCGAGCACTTTAGCAATTTTTAATTCTTCGACTTGTTCTCGAAGCTGTCTTTTTTGTTCTTCGAGTTCGATAAAAACTTTAACTTTGCTTTTTAGAACAACCGGATCGACCGGCTTGTACAGAAAATCAACCGCGCCACTTTCGTAGCCTTTAAAAGTGAAGCCAGAGTTTTCTTTCGCAGCAGTAACAAAAATAATTGGAACGTGTTTGGTGCGTTCGGCGCCGCGTGCAAGTTCCGCAAGTTCGAACCCGTCCATGCCAGGCATTTGCACGTCAATGAGTGCCAAGGCAAAGTCATGATCCAACATAAGATTCAGCGCTTCAAGACCGGACTCGCATTTAAAAATAAGTACGTCGAGGTCTTCAAGCAACGAGCTAAGTGCAAAGAGATTCTCTCTGCGATCATCAACTATCAGAAGTTTAACGCTCAAACTGAATCTCCGTTGGAATAATAAAAAGAGTCCTTAATATTTAACATAGATCGATTATTCTAGGCCAGCGATTAGATGCTGAATTTCCGAAAGTGATAAAACAAACAAGGTCTGGGTCGCTTCTAGGGCGGCCTCCGGCATTTGAGGAAAATCGGAAGTCTTTGGATCCTGCACCGCTACAAATCCCCCATGCGCAAGTATTTGGCGAAGCCCGTCCGCACCGTCGCGGTTAGATCCGGTCAATATGAAGCCCGCGCTGAGATCCCTGTAAACCGTGGCGACACTTTCCATCATGACATCAATTGAAGGTCTTGCAAATTGCACCGGGGCATCTACGCTCAGTGCGAAAGTCCGGTCGCGCTCTATCAACGTATGGTAACCACTCGGCGCGAAATATATCGTGCCCGCGGCAATGGGTTCTTTGTCCTCGACTTCCTTCACCGGCACATTGCAGATATCGACAAAAAAATCAGCAAGCGTCGCGTGCGCCATGGGGGCAATGTGCTGAACGATCAGGACGGTCGGCCTAAAACCTTTGGGTATACGCGGGAGTATTCCCTTTAGCGCATCAATTCCTCCTGCAGAACAGCCGATCGCGACCATATCAAATTTAAGGTGCATGGGTGCTGATGCCATTTTATTCATCGCCTCTGATATATTCTTTCGGTTTTTGCGAATTCCTGAAAGTGGGAAGACCAGTTCGAAAAACGGAGGGACTCTTTGGACCCGATCCCTAGAAATCCGCCAAAAACCAAGCTGTCATGAAATAATCCTATGGCCCGGTTTTGCAAATCACCATCAAAATAGATCATGACATTTCGGCAAGAAACGAATTGCATCTCTCCGAAGACGCTGTCGGTCGCGAGCGAATGATCAGCAAAAACGACATTTTTACGGAGGGTTTTATCGATCAGCGCCGAATCGTATGCGACCGAGAAATAATCACTCAGCGTGCCCTTACTTCCGCTTTTCTGATAATTTTGGGAATACTCTTTCATACGATCGGCAGAGAAAATTCCCGATTCGGCTTTTTTTAAGCTGACCGGATTGATATCGGTAGCGTAGATCGTCGTTCGCTCTAGTAGATTTTCTTCCCGCAGAATGATCGCGTAAGAATAAAGTTCTTCTCCGGTACTGCAACCCGCCACCCAGAAACGGATCGAGGGATAGGTTTTTAGTATCGGCACAACTTTTTCACGGAAAGCTAAAAAAAACAATGGATCCCGAAACATTTCGCTGGTTGGAACGGTTAAATATTGCAGAAGCGGCAGAAAGAATTCAGTGTCTTCCAGAAGCTTTTTGCGGACATCCGCGACCGTTTGCAGGTCGAACCTCATCATCGCGGTGCCTAACCTGCGACGGACCGAAGTCATGGCGTAGGAACGAAAGTCGTAGCTATACTTTTCGTAAATCACCGCCAGAAGCTCGTCGATGTCCTGGTCCAAAATTTTTAACGTCGGATAAATATTATCCGTTTCGTTTGCCTTCGCCATGTGACATCCAAATTCGCATTAATGAAACTAGTTTTTCCATATCTACCGGCTTAGCTAAATAATCATTGGCTCCAGCATTTAAGCAAAGATCACGATCGTCCTTCATCGCTTTTGCGGTCAACGCGATCACCGGAAGCTTAAGAAATTTTGGTTGCTTTCGAATTTCTCGCATAGCTTCGTAACCGTTCATGACGGGCATCATGATATCCATCAACACCATGTCAACACGGGCTTCCGTATTCAACTTATTCAGAGCCTCTTGCCCGTCGCGCGCAATGATTACCTGAGCACCTTTTTGTTCCAAAGCCGCGGTCAACGCAAAAACATTTCGAATGTCGTCATCCACGATCATGATCGACTTACTATCGAAGGACTTATCGCGGCTTCGCAGGACTTCCAACATTTTCTGACGATCTGGTCCGAGTTTCGTTTCAACTTTGTGCAAGAACAACGTCACTTCGTTCAGCAAGCGATCCGGTGAGCTCGCACCCTTAATAATTAAACTCTGGGAATGACGACGAAGTTTTTCTTCTTCGTCACGGCTAAGGTCACGGCCTGTATAAACTATGACCGGGGGATGTGAATAATCTTCGTGCTGCGACAACTGATCCAGAAATTCAAAGCCCGACATATCCGGCAAAGACAAGTCCATGATCAGACAATCGAACGATTCATTCTTCAATTTCTCTAACCCGTCCTTCGCCAATCCCACGGAGGTTACCTGAATCTGCGTGTCTTCAATAAGATTCGAAATGGCTTCACGCTGAATCAAGTCATCTTCGACTATCAAGACTCTTTTGATGTCCTGACGAATGCGGTCTTCGATTTTTCCGAAGGCAGTTTTTAGTTCGTCACGTCGGACCGGTTTTAGGATGTATCCCATCGCGCCCATTTGCATCGCCTGTTGGGTGAAATCGAAACCCGATATAACGTGGACCGGGATGTGCCTTGTTTTTGGATTCTGCTTCAGGTGGTCCAAAACGTAAAGACCACTGTGATCCGGCAAATGCATATCCAGTAATATCGCGTTGAAAGGGTATGTCGCTGCTAAATCCATCGCATCGTCTGCGGTGCCGGAAACGATCACCTTAAACTGGTTTTCGTGAGCGAGGTCGTACAGAATGTTCGCAAATTTAATGTCGTCTTCCACCACTAGAACTAGGTGGTCGTCAGGTGATAGTTTATTTCGATCGTCCGGAAACATTGTCGGAATAAATTCTTTTTTCGCTTTGACAGGCGATTTGCCTACCGTCGAAGCATTATAAATTTTTCTGGCCGGCGATGGTTCGCGAAGGCTCGGCACGCCCGCTTTAATTTTTGACGCCGAAGCATTGTAAGTCATCGGGAGCGTCAGTGTGAAAATGCTACCTTGTCCCGGCTCACTCGTCACGTTAATGGAGCCGCCAAGTAGACCAGCCAGATCTTTCGAAATCGAAAGGCCTAATCCCGTCCCGCTGTATTTTCGACTGTCGGTTCCATCGGCTTGTCGAAACGCTTCGAAAATAAGATCTTGCTGAGCTTTCGCGATGCCAATTCCAGTGTCTTGGACTACGAACTGCAATCCTCCGATTTCACTCTGCTGGACCGTAAATTCTACTTTGCCCTCGTGAGTAAATTTTAAGGCGTTCGATATTAGATTTTTGATAATCTGTTCTACGCGCTGTCGATCGGTATTGATTGTTTCGGGAAGGCCCTCATAAATTGCGACTTTGAATTCAAGCTTTCGATCCCGCGCGATCGGCAGGAAGGTTCTTTCGATCGAATCGACCAGGGATTCAAGGCGGATGTTTTCCGGATGCAAGTCGAGCTTGCCAGACTCCACTTTTGCTAAATCTAAAATGTCGTTAATAAGGTTTAACAAATCATTTCCGGAACTCATGATTTGCTGCGCGAATTCAACCTGCTTCGGGGTTAAATTCTTTTCTTTATTATCCATCAACAGTTTCGCTAAAATTAAAGAACTATTCAGCGGAGTCCTCAATTCGTGAGACATATTAGCTAAAAATTCGGTCTTGTACTGGCTCGCACGCTGAAGCTCGGCGGCCTTGTCTTCAAGCTCTTCACGCGCCGTATTCAGTTGTTCGTTGTGAATGCTCAGGGTCTCTTTTTGTTTCTCAAGTTCTTCGGTCTGCTCTTCCAGCTGGCTGTTGGTCTGTTCTAGCTCTGCATGTTGAGACTCTAAACGAGTGGACGCGTCTTTCAGCAACTTGGTTTGTTCTTCGAGCTCTTCGTTGCTGACGCGCAACTCTTCTTGCTGAGCCTGGAGTTCTTCCGCTTGATTTTGCACGTCCCTGTAAAGCCGCTCTAACTTTTCGCGGTAGACGACCGACTTCATCGCGACACTGACCGAGGCGGAAATGTCTTCTAAGAACTCTTCGGACTTTTTAGGCATCGGCGCGTAAAAACCGAGTTCGACAACGACGTTCACGTTTTGATCGGAACGAAACGGCATCGCGACCACGTAATGCGGCAGTTTGTCGCCCATGCCCGTTTTAATTTTTAAATAGTCTGCGGGAACTTCGCTCAATTTTCTAATTTGATTGGATTGCGCCGCTTGGCCGAGCACCGTTTCACCTAGTTTAAATTTTAACTGCTGTGACTTTTCCAAATCGACGACCGAGAATCCCGCTTTGTATTCGAAAAGCCCTTGCTCATTCGCTACGTAAAGCAGGCCCACTTGCGCCCCCAGGTACTGACAAATGTAATCTATCACCGCGTTTGCGGCGTCGTTGACTTTAATTTCTCCGAGCATTTTTTGGCTGATTTCGGAACGACCCACGTCGATCCACTGCTGCTCTTCGAGGCGGTTGTTTTGTTCTATTTGCTTCTGAAGTGAAGCTTCGTAGTTTTCTGAAAGAACAATAAGCTGGCGACGGCCCGCAAGGGCTATGATGGTTCCGACGATTAAAGTAAAACCGACAACGACGAATAAAACCAGATTCGTCGCTTTCGAAGTGGCCTCGCTTCTGGCGGCCTTCAGTCCTTCTTCCACCGCGACAAATTCACCGATCTTAGACAGAGTTTCGTCCATCAGCTTTTTACCGCTGCCTTCTAAAATCAAACCAAGTGCGGCCTTCTGACTTGAACGGCGCGCTTCAACGACTTTTTCTGAGTATTGAACCCAACGTTCAAAGACGTCTTGAGCCATGGCAATATGGGCTACTTGCGGTGGATTGTCTTTGACGAATTCGCGAAGATCGCGGAATGCGGGTGGTGCCGTGCTGATAGCTTTCGTGTAGGGTTCATTGTAACCACCTTCTGTGCTGATCACGTAACCACGAAGTCCATTTTGCGCATCGACCATTTTGCGCTCGAGCTGACGACCTTTGCCGATAGCCGCAATCGTATGATCAACCCATTCAGTCGTGTTGATGAGATAAAATACTAGTCCAACAAAAACCGCGCTGCTGGTCAGTGCAAGCAGTAGCGGCAAAGTCACGTTTCGAAGAAGCATCTTGCGGAATAACATCTGATCGACGGATTTTGGCATGGAGACCTTTCGGGATTGTCCTATTTTTAAGAGGGAACCCCTATAGCGTCAATCGAACTTGTGAGAATTGTTAAAGAAATAGATCTGGCTTATCGAGCGAAAGATTCAGTTATGATGTTTTCTTCACAACTAAGCCTGCTACCAGCTGTTTCCTTCGCCCGATCGCTGAATCATGCAGCCCAAAGTTCTTCCGGTGGCGACCGCAACCGGCTTCCCCGCTTGCACATCAGTCAAAGCATCTTGGAGATAATTCTTCTTCGCCGTAG
Organism: Pseudobdellovibrionaceae bacterium; assembly: GCA_014376325.1. Next base: position 251 of record JACMRP010000130.1, on the reverse strand, counting down.
AAGCATTTGCACTGTCGGTGACCCCGCCCTGAAACTGCACTTCGCCGTTCAAGACGATGACAAAAACATGCGGAGTTTTTAAAGCTTTGAATTTATTCGCGAGAGTGGAGTCTTTATCTTGAATGATTTCGAAGGGCAGTTTTGCTCTCACGAAATATTCTTTTGTAAGCTCTGCCGTTTCGTCGGCGTTAGAATGGATAGCGACAAAATTAAAGTCCTTAAACTGACCAGCGAGTTTCTTTAAGACCTCT
>JACMRP010000129.1 GCA_014376325.1 Pseudobdellovibrionaceae bacterium | reverse complement strand
GGTTACTAGCTTCACGGACCGCGAAAAATGTGTAGAGACTTACAATTACGAATTTTCGCAAGCAGATCCAAAGAGTCACTATTGGTCGACGGTTAAAAAAGTTTGCGGCAAGGATGTTATCGCAGAAAACCGTCATGAGTTTTGGTACAAACAGAAGCCTGATGGACAGTACTTCTTGCAACGCGTACTCAGTAGCCAAAGTGGCAACACGACCGATATCAGCTACAACGAAAACTTCGGCAAACCGATCTCGATCCGCCGTAACTCTGAAAAGATTAATTACGAATACTACGCTGATGGACAAGTTAAAATTAAAGCCAGCACAACGGTGCGCCAGGCGTTTGAATACGATCCTCAAAATAAGAAAGTCAGTCAAGTTACCAGTACGTTCTTTAACGAAAAGGGCGTGAAGGTGAACACCAAGAAGTCTGAGTTCAAGTACGACGCCAAAGGCAACTTGAACTATGCGCAGAACAGCGACGGTCAGAAAATCAATATGACTTACGATAACAAAGGCCGTATTGCTTCCATCACGGACCAAGCTAAGAAGGTCGTTAAGATCGAGTACGAAGATCGCTACGGTAAACCCGCAGTCGTCACCCGTCCCGGTTTAGGCACCATCCGCGTTAGCTACAAGACAAACGGGGAAATTAATAAAGTCGAAAGCAAAGAAGGCCCTAGTGTCGCGATGCAAGTTGCTAGCACCTTCAACAACCTCTTAGACGTCGTTGCTCCAGCAACTTCGGAAATATTCTAAGGAAAGGGTTTATATGAAAAATATCTTACTCGCAGTCGCTAGCTTCTTGATGATCTCGGTTCTTCTGTCGCAAGTAGCTCTTGCCCAGTCTGAGGGAGATGACGGCTTCCCCCCGCGTACGAGTGCCAATCCCCCGCTGGCTGGCGATAACAAGGCTGACGCCATAACGGGTGACCGCAACACCCTTGAGGGCAATGCCTTCGTGGTCGGCGGTGACAAGTGCACGGATTGCGAAAAAAATGTGCTCAACGCAAGCATGAGAAAAAGTTCTAAGCCAGGAACTACCGCCGGCGGACGCTCTACACCTACAGAAGAAAGTTCACTTCCGGGCACGCGATAGTCTCAAAACGAGACACGCATTTCGTGTGTCACGTTGAAACACAGAGCCTATTTACGCTTCTCGCATGTCTACAATCAGTACAATCAAGGGGAGGGTGACCTCCCCTATGTTATCGAAACACCTCATTATTCACTCAATTCATAGGTCTGAAATCATGGCACGTCCTTCGCTAGGTTACTTAAGTGAACCTATGCTTCTAAAATAAGGAGGACCCTATGCAGATTTCTAAATTGGTGTTGAGTATGGCGATTGCCGCGACGGCGATGACGGGCGTTTCTGCTCATGCGAAAGAATCTCTCTCATGCAAAAACACAAAAACTTACGACATGTTCGATAAGACGGCAGACAGCACGAAAGCTGTTGGTAGTGCCGCGAAGGTAGCCCCGCCAGTTGCTAAAAAAGGTAAGAAATAGAATTTAAATTTAAGTGAATTTTAAAAAGGCACTGGCGATTCCCCCGCCGAGTGCCTTTTTTTATCTGCCCGCTTGGGCTTTGGACCCCTGATGGTAACTATCCATCGTCCCCGTCACGCCACTCTTTACATTGCTATACATATTCCTTAGCGCCATCACGCCGCCCGCCGCAACGCTTTGCACGTAGATAGAAACCGGAGAGCGCTGCAGGAACCACTGCGACTGTTGCTCCAGCGAGCTGCTACCAATGCGAACTTGCATCGCCACCGTCAGCAATGCGGTAATGATTAAACTTTTGATTACGAACATCAGTTCACTCATGATTATTCTCCGTCGGTTTTGGAAAGTGCTTATGGATCACGCTTAGAAAGCTTTCCCGCGTGAATGGCTTTACGATGTAATCATTGCAGCCGATGTCTTTAGCGTTTTCGACAATATCTTTTTCATCAATCGTGGAACACGCAATTAAAATAGCTTCGGTATTGATAAGACGAATCTCGCGCGCGAGCTCGATGCCATTTTGCCGTGGCATCACCATATCTAAAATAACTAAATCGGGTAGGGTCTTCTGAAAAACTTTGAGTCCCTCTTCCCCGTTTAGCGCTTCGCCAACACAAAGTCCGCCCGAACCCTTCAGGATATTCTTAACTAACTCAGAAACGAATGGGGCGTCATCGATAACGATATAACGAAAGCTCATGCCCTATTATCGAAATATCCTGATGAATTGTCTAAGCGGATTTAAAAGGCTGGACCAATGGGGTCAATTCCCCCAACGATAACCTAGCGAAAACATGTACAGCGAATTAGTGACGCTGACGTTCTTAGGCTTTGTACCAGTTGCCGGGTCAGTGATGCCCGCCGTGCCCTCAAACAAATTCCGTTCGGAGCTGCCCGACAGCTCGTAAAATATCTGGGATTGCTGCGAAAGATTTATTTCGGAGCCAAATTGCAATCCGATCCTCGTGTTTTCAACATTGCTACCGGAATTCACGCTGACACCCGTTTTCTCTTCAGAATGCTGAAGGCGAGGATAAAAACTTCCGCCGAACATCCAAGAGAACTCTGAGCTTGTAGGAACCCGCAAGATCATTTTAATGCCGACACCGGAGGTTTTTAACCTAGCACGATTTACGTCGTCTGACGGCACGGTCATCTGCGAATCGGTATACATCAAGTTTGTTTCTAGTGACTTTGAGGTCGACGAAAATCCAAAAAACTTTCGGAATTTTAAACCCACATCAAGCATCTCGAAACGCGCCGGAGTTCTTGTCCCGGTCACGGCATCCGCGCTCGTGTCCGCGCCCAAAGAAAACATAAAGTTACCACCAAGCCCCATCGCGGGCGTCAGCCAAACGTTCGCGCCAAGATTCATTCCAGAAAAAACACTTCGGTAATTTCGGTACGAAAAATTTGACGACGATTCCGTGGTTGCAAAACCCGGTGCAAAACTGATCTCGACTTTATTTTGCCGATAATCGTTTTCTTCAAACTTTGTTTCATAAAAGTTATTCACTTTACCAGATTCTGATGCAAAGAGGCTCTGCGCTTGCTGAGTTAAAGTTGGTTCTTCCAATGGCTTTTCAGTTTCAACAGGCGGAACTACCGTCGGAGTCGGAGATGCAACTTTCGTTGAGGCCTGGACGTTTGTCGCAGAATCATCGTTTGTCGGCTTACGTTTCTTTTTTTCAACTGCCTTGACGGGCTTCGTGGCTTCTAACGAAGAATTATGGGTCGAGGATCCCAGAAGAAGTTCGTAAGATGAATCCAGTTGTGCGTATGAAGCGCAAGGCAAGATCATCAGTATGCTAAAAATTGGAGTTTGAAATACGAACTTCATACCAGATTTTTCGGTTTATGTGTCGAATTACTTGAAGTGAAATTGACGAGTTTTTTTTTGACGTGCAGAATAAAAAAATGCAAATGAAGTTGGGTTTTTTAGTTCTTATATTTTTGATGTTTTCACTACGGACATGGGCCCAGTCGACCTCGCCTTTTGTTAGCGCGGCCGACCAGGACCTGACCGTAAAATCTGTGACGGCCGTTCCGTTCACCGACAACATCAAAGGCATCTACGCAAACCCGCTTTACAAAAAGTTTTTGACTTTACTAGCCCAAGACCGACTGTGGTCCTACCAATCAATGCCCGAAGGAACACCGGCCGCCCCACTAGACCTTGAAGAAAAGCCGGACCTTGTAAAAAACTTGCTCGCAACTTCGAAAGCCGACGGACTTTTTACGTTTCGTGTTACAAAGGGACCAAGGGGACTCAATGGAAAGATGACTTTCTTTTCTGGCAAAGCCGGATTGCCCCTGATCCAAGAAGAGCTTCGTAATTTTCCAAAATTTGAACTCGCCGAAGCGGAAAAAGAAATCGAACTGATGTATAGCCGAATCAAAGCGCGGCTTCCTTACCGGGGCCTAGTTTTAAGCCGACGCGGTCAAGAGGTCACGGTCAACTTGGGATTCCGTAACGGAATCAAAAACAATGACCAGCTAACGGTCGTGCAATTTTTGAAACTGAATCGGCATCCGAAATTAAAGATCATGGTCAGCAGTGAAAAAGAAATCATGGGCAAGATCAAAGTTTTTAAAACGGACGAGTATCTAAGTTTTGGTTTTGTCACTTACGAGCGCGAAGTCGGCGCGGTACAACCTCAGTCAAAACTACTGACCCAAGATTTTATTCAATACAACGAACCCGTACTTCAAGATGGCAAAGTTGTTCCGGGCCTAGAGAATCGTCAAGATCGTGATTTAAGTTACGGAAGCAATCCCCGCGAATGGTTGCCGCAAGAAGCCCCTCAGTACGGACGAATCGCACTGTTAGCCGGAATTGGTTCCTACAATATATCGTCAAGTTTAAATGCGGGAGCCACCGCAGAGGCCACTTCTTCTTTCGCTCCAGAAATTGCGATCAAGGGTGAGCTCTGGATCAGCAGCGAATGGAATGTTCTGTTTAATATTCGTCAGTCTGTATTTAGTGTTCCGGCGCCACCGAATGCAACCCCCGGCACTTTGAATATGTCGCTATCGTCTTACAGCGTATTGGGCGCGTACAATTTCCTGATGAGCCCAGACTTCTTCGGACCAAAAATTCAATTGAGCGCGGGATACTCCACGTATAACTCAAGCACCGACCGCACAACGCCGCTGACTTTTACAAACACCAACTACGGCGGACTATTAGTAGGCTTCGCAGGCCAGTTCCCACTGACCACGGAAATTCCAATGGATCTGGGGGCGCAGTTCAACATGTTCATCAGTCCGGGCATGACTGAATCACCGAGCACTGCGGTCAGTTCAAAGAGCACCATCAACCAATTCGGATTCTTCGGCGTTTATCACGTCCGAAGCAGATTCAAAATCCGTGGCGAAATAAACTTCGAATACTACGCAACAGCCTTCGGCGGAGCGGCCGCAAACTCCTCAAACACCACCCAAAAAATGACCTCAGCAATGGGCGGAATCGAGTATTTATTTTAACTGGTTCTGTGTTGAACGCGAGGATTTAAGAAAGAGCTGACGGCCGATCTTCCCCTCTTCCGGGTGACGCGGCCCCTGTACTCGAGGGCCGCGTCACCCGGAGCAGAGCAAACCCGAAGATCGCACCCCAAGCCCCATCCCGAACCGTTCCCAGAACCACAAAAAAAAACCGGAACCCTCGCAGGCTCCGGTTTCGTAACCGATAACAAAAAGTAATCCGGCAGGATTACATCATGCCATCCATTCCGCCCATACCACCCATGCCAGGAGCGCCCATTGCTGGACCGCCGTCTTTTTTAGGTGCTTCCGCGATCATAGTTTCAGTCGTCAACATCATTGAAGCGATTGAAGCCGCGTTAACCAATGCACAACGAACTACTTTTACCGGATCGATCACGCCGTCTTTAATAAGATCAACGTATTCGTCGGTGTAAGCGTTGAAACCCCAAGAGTTTGATTTATTTTGAAGAATCCGATCCAAAACGATCGCACCATCAAGACCCGCGTTTGCCGCGATTTGACGAACTGGTTCTTCGCAAGCACGCTTGATGATCATCGCGCCGAAAAGATCTTCTTCAGAGAATTTAGTTTTATCGATTTTAGCAGCCGCGCGAAGCAATGCAGTTCCGCCG
>JACMRP010000128.1 GCA_014376325.1 Pseudobdellovibrionaceae bacterium | reverse complement strand
GTAAAGTGCGCCGAGGATGCATTTTTGGATTTCTTTATTTTCCACATCCGTCGATTTTACGCGGGCGCTGGCCACTTTACCCGTGGCATCTACTTCCCACGAAAGAGTTAGCTCCGTTCCTTTAAATTCTGTCTTGTCGGCTCGGTTCTGGCGGATGCACATTTTGACCGTCTTTACGTTCGACGCAATTTTCTTTAAAATCAGTTCGCGACGTACGTCCGCGGCCTTTGCTTGTTCTGGCGTCATGACTTTAATTTGCGGCGCGACCGTCTGAAGTTCGTTCTTCACGGTGTGGTTTGTCCCCGCAAGCTGAGTTGCGCTTTGGGTTGTCTGCGCTTGTTTGTAGGCCTTATCCAGCGCGTCCTCTTCCAACGTCATCACGTCGAAGCTTTGAAAGAAACGGTAGTCGGTATCAAGGTAAAGCTTTTCGTCGAGGGCTTTTTTATCTGCTTCCTCTTTTGCTTTCATCTCTGCAATTTCTTCTTCGGCAGGAGTCTTGTAAGATTGATTTGGATCGACGGTTTGTTCCGTATTGAGACGCTCGCGTTGAAGCGGAGATTGCGAATCGTAGCGTGACTGTAAGTCCTGCAGTGACTGAGCAAAACTGGTGGTGCTAACCAAGATAGCTAACAAAAATAGGACGCCCGTGACCTTATTCATAAATCCCCCTGTAGAGAAAAATCCCAAGTACAACACTTCTCAACAACGTCCCGTGAGATCAGTATACCACGCCTGAATTTATGTTTTCTAGAGGAGAATCGAGCATTTTGCTGTCGACACTTTAGTCACGCGTGCACGCAGTGATCAATTGCGGGCTCGGCGCTAGAAGTAAGACACTGAGTTTTAGACAGCGATCATTTTCTTAGACAGTCTTGCGCGCACGACGACGCGGCGCTTGCCCAAAAAGAAGGGCGTACCTTAGTAATACCTTAACGGGCTTTTTCGTAGAGTGGGAGGACGGTCGGTAGGAGGGATTCTATGTGGGCTAGTCGTGTGCTGTCGGTGGGATGAGTGCTTAAGATTTCTGGTGGTTTTGCTCCGCCGGCAGAGCTCATCTTGCGCCATAGGTTGAGGGCTTCACGTGGGTCGTAACCCGCGCGCGCCATCAGCTCAACCCCCATCGTGTCGGCTTCGTTTTCTTGCGTGCGATTATTTGGCAGAGAAATAACTAACGTCGTGATGGCGGCAGCGCCCGTCGAAGCGATGCCCGCGTACTTCGGATCGAGCTTCCCGGTCGCGAGTAGCAGCGCGAGTCCGCCTTGAGTCAGGCCTTGTTTGGCCATCTCTTGTGACATGCGTTCGCGGCTGTGTTCCCGCAATGCGTGCGCGATTTCGTGGCCCATGATGGCCGCAATTTCACCATCGGTCAGATTCAGTTTTTCGATAATTCCCGAGTAGAAAATAATTTTTCCGCCCGGCATGCAGTATGCGTTCAGCTCAGCGCTAGAAATGACGTGCACTTCCCAGGGCCAAGACGTCGCGTCTTTACGGAAGATTGCGGTGTGCGGAATCAACTTTTTAGAAATGGCGACGACCCGCTGATACTGCGCAGGGTTTTTATCCAGAAGCCCCTTTTTTTGGGCATCGGCTTTCGTCTGCTCGTAACCTTTAATGGATTCGGCAGTGACCTCTTCCGAAGATACGGCCATCAGTTGTGAACGGCGCACTCCCGTAGCACCTTCTTCAGTCGAAGTGGCGCAAGAAAGAACAACAAAAGAACTAACAGCTAAAATCAAATTTGAAATAAAGTTTTCCATGCAGGAAAACTAACTTTGAAGCCCCAAGATTTCAAGGCTTGACGGTCCGCCAACGAAACAAATTGTCCGTTGGCAAGACCGTGACGAATTACTCTGCGATTTCGACCGGAATGTCGATGTTGTGCTGGACGCCTTCAAACTCGAAAGACAATTTCACCAGCCAAGTACCAGGCATTGTGAAATAAGCTTTGCTTACGATGTAATGATTTTTACCGGCATCTTTGAGCTCAACTGGCGAGGATCCGTGACCCATCTCTGGCATCCACAAAGCGACCGCCATGTTCGTTACCAATGCTTCGTTCGCGATTTCGACGTGAGCGATGAACTGAGCCTCTTCTGTCGTTTTGATCGCTTTCGGCATACCTAAGTGAGCGCAGATAGCCGCACTTTTTGCAGAGCACACAGTTTCAGAATGGCGGTGGCCTTCGTCAGCAGAAGCGCCCGCAGCCGCAAGCAAAGTGAACCCAACAAGAGACAGTTTTAGAGACAGTCCTAGAATTTTTTTAAGCATAAATACCCCTTTTTCCAAATTATTAGCTTAGTGCCCTGGATTTTGGTACAAATCCCTTCATGAAAATCATTCCGTTTTCAATAGTGATCCTGATGCTGCTCAATCTGTCTGGTTGCGCGAAACCCAATTATGACGAAGCGCGCGATCCGGCTAGTCAGAATGAGTACGTTCTCAATAAAATGGAAATGAACGTCCGCGTGCTGTGGGACCATCGGCCCACGAACACTACGGATCCCGCGACCATGGTTTTAGAATTCTTCGACCCGAAAGACAAATCCAGCTTCATGGACCCCGCAGACCTTCGCGTGAAGTTGTGGATGCCGGACATGGGTCACGGTTCTTCTCCGGTGACCATCACCAGATTGTCTAGAGGCATGTACCGCATGACGAATATGTACTTTACGATGGCGGGACTTTGGGAAATTCGGGTGGGAGTTCAAGATGAAAATGGCGTGGTCGCAGATTTCACAGTTCAAGAACGTCTTTAGTTTTAAAAATTTCAGGTTTCATTTGTTTGCACTTTTGCTGATCCCGGCAAAAGTTTTTGCTTCAGCCTGTTGCGGGGGAGCCTTCACTTTACCGGCCGTGATCACCGGCGACGATGCGGCTCAACTCAGCACTTCTTTTTCTCGCTCGAATATCCAGGCCGATGTCGGCGCCGACGGCGTCTGGACCAAACGCAAATCTACGGACATGACGCAAATTTTTAAAATCGACGGCGCTCGAATATTCAACGATCGCTGGCAAGCGGGATTTTCGTTGCCCGTGCAGACCCGTCAGATAGACGGCCTTGGCAGTTCTTCGGGCCTTGGTGACGTTGCCCTTCAAGGTGGGTACGAATACTTGCCAGAGTGGGAATACAGTCCGTGGAAGCCTCGTGGTGTCGGCTTCTTGACACTGTCGTTGCCGACCGGAAAACCTTACGAGGAAGCCTATATCGACGATGCGGGCCTCAGCAGTCGGGGCCGTGGATTTTGGACCGCGGGTGCCGGCACCATCCTAACGAAAGTGATTCGCGTGTGGGACGTGAACGCGGTTTCTGAAGTCCATCGCTCCTTCGAACGCACAGCTAGTGGAAATACATTTCAGCCAGGTTACGGCGGCAGCGTTGCTACGGGCATTGGCTGGAACCAGCAAAATTTACGTCTCGGCGGAGCTATTGCGTGGGCCCAAGAAGACGCGATCAACGTGCGTGGGGTCACAAACTCGGACGGCCACGCGGCTAGATTCGCCACCGGAACGCTCAGTGCCAGCTACGTGTTTCAAGAAACGTGGGCAGGTTCACTGAGCTACTCTGATCAAACGCTTTTCGGCGATCCTTCAACGACAAGTTTGTCAAAATCCGTAGCGCTCGTTTTACAAAAACGATGGACGCGATAAATTTACGGCACTAACGGCGTGGAAAAAGTCCTTCACCCTTGGTCAGCAAGTTCTTTAGCCAAGTAAAAAAGTTTTCATCCCCGCGCACTTTGCGTTCTAAAGCCGCGAAGCCCTTCGACTGAAGAAGCTCGATGAATTTTTTGATCTGTTTTTGGGTATCCGGCGAGTGCTTAAACTGAACTCCGTAACCCTTCGCGTTTTTGTAAACGATTTTTGCAGGTATCAAAAATCGGGAGCCCTCATAGTTCCAAGCGACTGCAATGTCTTGATCTTGCTGAAATCCATCCCAAGCTTCGATGAACAGTCCACCGACTGAGACATTGCGAATTAGTCCAGCTTGTTCGTTCATCAGCGCTTCGAGATTAAAATCAAAGCGAGGCGCTGTTTCCCACCAGCGCGCTTTGGGATCGAAGTACACCGTGCGCACCGACGGCACCACGAAGTAAGCAACTGCTAAGAAGTCGAGCAGTAAAATAAAAATTAATGCCGTTAGATTCAGCAGATTCATGTCCGTCCAAAATCCGTAGACGTTTGCGGCAAAAATACATGCGAGACAAACAAGGTAAAGCCAGTAACTCCAGCGACGGCAAATAAAGATGCAAACTCCGGCGAGTGGAGGCAGCACGACGTAAGCGATCAGAAGGCTTTTCGGCAGTACGTAGTACCAGTAATTCCAGTTCGCGATCAGGGTCCTGTTAGACCGGAATGCATTCATGCAAAGATTGCCGACCGGAGCAAGGATGTGGAGTGCGGATAAGAGGATGATGGCCCATGGCTTTCTCGTCATAAACTGAGGATATTCAATATTTTAGCCAAGGTGAACAAAAATCGCGTTAGTTATGACGAAAACATCATTAGATGCCGTCGAATTCTGCTTTATGTAACCATCGATCTTGGTATTTAATATCTATGTCTGTAGACATAATCTAACTTGGGAACATCTTCTTATGGTTCTGGCGCCGCTCAAGATGATTCGACGGTTTTGGTCGAACCTTTCCATTTCGAAAAAACTTTACGTTGTTATCGGCGTGATGGCGTCGTTAGTTGCTTCTGAGTTATTCACGCTGTGGTTCGCGATGAATGCGATGTCCGGAGTCCGAAGCTTTGTGAATGGTGAAAGTCTTTGGTCCAAAGCGCAGAAAGAAGCGGTCATCAACCTGCACGAATACGCGCGCACCAGCGAAGCGCAATACCTGCAAAAGTTTTACGTTCATATCGATGT
>JACMRP010000127.1 GCA_014376325.1 Pseudobdellovibrionaceae bacterium | reverse complement strand
AATAGAGAGATTCATTTTTCGGAGGGCCTCGATGATCCCGTTTACTCACTTGAAATATACATTTGTCGCGGCGACGTGCATGGGCCTCTTAATTTCGTGCGGAGCAAAAGACTCCGATAAAATCGGCGAAGCGCAACTCTGTTTAGACAAAGCCGTCCAGGGCGCCGCCGCCGGATGCATGGAAAAAATCTCGGGCATCGAATCCAAAGGCGCCTACACCTTGCGCTGCTCAGCCGGATTCATCGACGAAGGCTTCACGCAACCAGCGCGCTTCAAATCTGCGTTTGATGCTTTGAGCACTAGTGGCGGGTTAAATACAGAAGCTTTCTTTGGCGTATTGGCTTTTAATAGCAAAGCGAATTCGACTGCGAATAAAAACTTCGCCAGCGAGACCTACTTGAATTGTACGAAGTCTGAAGCTAAGGGTATGATGCTTCTCGGATCAATGGCGACGACGGCGACAACTCTTGCTGCATTAGCCGTCGGTGGTCCTTACGTAAATGGCGCACAACCAACCCCTGCTCAAATCAACGGAGCGTTGACTGCTGCACTAGGAGATCCCGTAGCTTTGGCCGCGATCGGTTCTGCAGTATCGACAACGTATACTGCAAGTTGCCTTACTGGCACAAAAGCAGACGCTGCTCTGTGTTCGCAGCTAGATTCCGCCTTGGGGCCAGTGGACATAACTAATCCAACAGCGGTTGCGAACGCAATTCTCACTTACTGGAAAAATAATTAAGCAAATTAACGTCAATGAACTGGCAAGCGCGAATACGAAAAGGTACCAGCTCGCTTTTCCGGAAAAGAACCTGGTCGCTTTTCCTACTCGGTATACTTGCCGGGAATTCCGAAGAAGCCCTACCCTGGGCCGCCGTCAATTATTTATGTTCTTTTTCCGACGTGCTTTCGATTTTTTCTCACGCACAATATACCCGAACGCCTCTAGATCATTTAGATCGTGATATTCGAAAACGTTCTTTAGATCTTTTCCCCAAGAAAGAATTCGCGTGAAGGGGCGAAGGTCAAAAATGCCTTTAAAGCTTGGTCCTTTCGCTTTGCAAATTTTCTGCACGATCGCGGCAGTCACCGCACGGATGAAGGCATTATACGCTGACCGACTCGGAATCAAAATAATCATGTGGATGTGAGTCCAATTCAAAGACGTACGGAGTACTTTAATCTTAAACCGTGAAGCCCAAGCTTGAATAAAAGCTACCAGCGCTCTATTGCCAGGATTAAAAAATCGGGAATGAGAAGTTTTAAGTATTAAATGGATCGGCCTCTTCGTCGAAAGCGTTCGCGCTGATTTACGTTTGCCTTCAAGCAACGATCCACCAAACGAATGTCGAAAATTATTCAAGAATTCAAAACTAAATTGTTTCACTAGCTCTCCTCTGCAAAATCTAGAGGAGATATAACACGGGCTTTTCAAAGGTGAATTTGACAAGAACGAGGGCATAAGAAAAATCCCCGCTAAAAACTCTTAATACCTTCGCCCCAGAATTAATTTTTATTTTTTCAAACTTCAGGAACTATAATCCGAAAACGCTTGATGCTGAGGGGATTAGCGCGCGAGAAAACCCGTCAACATGTTTCCAAAAATAATCTATTTTTCCGAGATACGAATCGCGAAGCTGAAGTCTGCATTGCCTTCTAACCAGCACCGAAACCTTCCGAAAGCGAAAAGCGAAAGTCGCCCACCGGGGCGAGCGCCGAGAGGCGCCGAGGGCAGGAGCCCGAGCTCTTCGCTATTCTCGGCATGGATGCCGGAACTGGGTAACCCCGATTCACAAAAGCGGCTCGGCACCTTCCGGTTCCGGCCTCATCTCTGCTTAAATCGCCTCCCAGTAGGAAAAGCGACCTGGTACCTTTTAGAAATTCATGTTTAGGCGGACCATGTACATTCGGCTTTCTTGCGGGAAGTTGTAGGGGCCTACGTCTTCGGCGTATGTGACTGCGTCTAAGTTGAATATGCCGAAGAGCAACCCCACTCCGCCCGTCGCGTAGCCTTCGCTCATGCCCACGTTGTAGTGGCCCTTCCACCAGCTCGTGACCGCCCAGTCGAATTCGAAGCCGACGTGAGTGCCCTTACGCAAACTAAATAGTGGATGACCGATATCACGAACGTCCAAGGTTCCGCGGCCGCTAAATAACCACGCCGATGGATACTCCCAACGAGTTCCGACATCGACAACTCGGTAAAGTTTTTCTGGCGCGGAGGTTTTGTTTTTGTTCAGAAGCTTCAACGACTGACCGAAACCCACTTCGCCTACGTTACGAACGACCGCACCGATCGTCGGTTTCGCGAGAGATAACCAAGACAGCCAGCCTTCTGCCGGAATATTTGGCGTCCACAAGGCGCCTATGTCCGCGTCGACCGTGTAGCCCTCTTGCAAATCGTCTGGCTTTACGAGGTTAGAATCGACCGCCGCTTCCATCGCGGTAATTGGCTTACTAAAATAACCCCGATTCACAAACTTGCCCGTCACACCCAGAGAAAGTCTTGAATCCGGAATCCAATCATAGTCTCGAGCGTACGCGTAAGCGATAGTCGAATCTGCATAGACCGTCGTATTAATCGCCGGGCCCACTTGGTTATGCAAATCCATCTGGACACTGACGTCCGCCGGTAAAACTGCGAGCCCCCAGTTTGGCCGGACCCAAATCCCGCTCGGTCCCATCACGCGCACGCCGTAAGTGTTGCCAGAATTTTTATTGATCACGTCGATGATCGCTTGTTGTTTTGCCGACTCCGTTCCCGAAGTCGCTTGCGCATCACTGATCTGCTTCGAGATGTCTTGAAACTTTGGCGTGATACCAACATCCAAAGATAAATTCACTTCGCCATCCGTTCGACGAGCAAGCCCCGCGGGATTATAGAAAATCGCGCTGTAATCATTCGAGACCGCAACGAAGGCGTCACCCATTCCGAGAGCACGCAACGATTGATACTGATGATGAATACGGAAACTGACCCCATCACCTGCAAAACTGGAAGATCCCACGAGCAGACCCAATAACGACGTTGATAAGAGTTTCGTTCCTCTTAGATTCATGTTTTCCTCCAAAGTTCTTTCCATGATTGTATTCGTGAAATACACTTTGTTGTATGCGTCTTTGCCCTAAAATTCTTTTTTTGACCTTAGTCTTGAGCGCGCCTGCGGCATGGACCGCGCCCGTCGTCGATCATTCTCCCGCGCCAATCGAGATGTCACCGAAAGAACCGGCGTCCGAAATTCCGTCGGACCGCAAAGAGTCCCGCGACTGGTCCCTGAGAACCGGCTTTTTGGGTGGTGCTCTAAATGAAGTTGATAAAGCCGAACAGTTGTACTTTTACGGCGTCCGCTACACTTTGCTGAGAGAAACTTTGCGTGCCTGGGATCTAGAAATAACGACCGCCCGTAAAAACTTTCTGCACTTGAAAGTAGCTAAAAAGTTTTACTTTACGCTTGAAACGGTGACCTTGCCTTACTACAAATTTGGCGCCGGTGATCTTGTCGACTCGAGCGAAAATTTAGCTTCCATTTTTAATTTCAAAAAAATTCAGGCGACCGCGGCGATTGGTCTCGATGACCTATTCAGCTGGGACCAGCGCCTGCAGGGCGAAATTGCCGTCTCCTACGCGATCATCGGGCCACAATTCGAAATGTCTTTAGGTTTTGCTTTTTAAATTCAGCTCTGCCAAAACTCGTAAAATTTCACTTTCCAGAAACAAATGATCGCGAGTGTTATTAACCACGTGATGAGCTCGCTTTTTTTTATCTTCCAGCGGTAGCTGACTTGCGAGTCTTGCTTCGGCCTGCTCGGCACTGAGAGCATTCCGGTCCATCAGTCTTGTTAATTGCTGCTCGCGACTGCAATAAACTACGATAACCGCGTCAAAGTCTTTCTCTATCGCCTTTTCGTACAGAAGTGGGACATCATAAAAAACGGCACTTTTGCCAACTTTAAACAATCGCGCCTTTTCCGCGGCAATTTTTTCCCGGACTAAAGGATGTAAAATAAGTTCTAGTTTTTTGAGTTGATCAGCTCGACCAAAGACGAGCTGCCCCAACTGATCGCGGTTTAAACTGCCGTCTAAATTTCGAACACCTATGCCAAAAGTCCTGAATATTTCGTCGAGTGCAGGACCTTGGATCTGGGTCAGCTCATGGGAAATTTGATCTGCATCCAAAACTTCAAAGCCCAAAGTCCTGAGGAACTTTGTGACAGTGCTTTTTCCGCTAGCGATTCCGCCAGTAAGTCCGATCCATTTCATAGAATATTTAGTCCAGTTTCGTTAAGTACTTTCAATACTTT
>JACMRP010000126.1 GCA_014376325.1 Pseudobdellovibrionaceae bacterium | reverse complement strand
GCCTCAAGTATCGTTAGGCTCTATCAGACCTATCTATAAGTAAGGATGCTTATGAAAATACTGAATGCCATGCTTGTTCTATTTTTTGCTCTCAATTTTATCGCCTGCGGTAAGACTGCGGATTCTGCTTCTTCGCAAGATCCAAATATGCAGTTCGACGTGAATGACCTCGGATACGAACCGGCGGCTCGTTGGCCCGAAGTTACTCCGATGAATTACTCTCTTTCTGAAACTTCGAATGACGTGACATGTGCAACTCAACAGCAGTTCACTAGCAAGGCAGCTTACTGCATGGGACTTCAGGATTCTCGATTAAACAACAAATGCGCGCTAGCCGCTCGGCAAGGTAAGTTTGCTGAAGAATGCGGAAGCAATTTTCAAGAGGTTAACTTCACGACTTCGTTTTTCTATAATGGGTTCGACGCGAAGTTAAATAAAGAATGTGAAACCGGCGTACGCGGCGAAAAGTTTTTCCAGTACACAAATCAGTTCTGTGCATTCTTGAAGAACGAGAATCTGCATCAGGGATGTTTTTGGGAGAAACGCAGAAACAAGTTTATGGGTATGAGCTGCGGCCCAGAGTTTTCTCCGGAACCGATTTAGTCCTGTAAATAAAAATTCAAAAAAAGGCGAACTATTTAAAGTTCGCCTTTTTTTTTGTTCCAAGTCCCTGCAGGGCATTTCTTCTGGTAATCTTGATATCTGAACTTCTGGCATATGGTCAGAAATTCCGTTAAGGTGCACGAATGTCTAAAAAAGCCAAAGTTTCGAGTTATTCTGAAGATGTTCAGTATTTTTTGAAAGACGTAAAGAGTCTTTGTGACCTGCCGACGGTGGGCAAGTACGATAAAATCTGGCTGAAAGAATATCCCTTTGACCGACAATTGTTAACCGCGAGCCGACTTTATCGCGAAAGTCGAAAACTTTATCTTTCGCTCGGTGGCACTTACGGGCAACGCATTTGTTCAACAATGCGATCGCTCAGTGCCCAAGATCTTTTTAAAGACGAAATTGATTTCACCCCTTCGATGACCGAAATCGTTTGGTTCAAAGACAATGTTCACGAAGTATCGGGTCCGGATGAAGAGCTTTCCGCACTGGGAAGGTTTAATGAAATCTCTTTGTACCACGAGCAAAATCATCGAGTATTGTGGCGGCTTCTGCCAACTGCGCCTAAAGAAGAACGGGATCTTTGCCGTTATTTAAATTTTGCGGAAAGTCTGGTCGTCACCCTAGATCTGGCCTTGGGCGACGAACTAGGTAAAAAAGATTCCAACACCTTTGAACGGATGAAGGTCATCTACCGCCCCGGGGGTGAAGACAAATGGTTCCACGAATCGAAGCACATTTACCGTAAATATTTATTGGCAGTTTTAAGCACGACTTATTTTGCCCTCGAACTGATCAATCCAGAAGACATTTTGAAAGCGGTAAATTACGTTTTATCGCGCCAGGAAAAAATGAATAAAGACGCTGTTCGCAGGGGTTTGGAACTCAGCGAGCTATTTTCGCGCGTGACCAATCCGATGTGGCAAGAGCGATTTTGGAAACAAGCAGGCGCGAAACTTTCAAAAATGCATGCGGGATCCGTCGATGATCCGCTCTATTTGCCTGAAGATCCATTAGATCTTGAAGAAGAATTTACTTTAGCCTACCGGGTCTTTAGTTACTTTGGTCTTTAACATCAGCGCATACTGGCAATAGCTCAACGAAATGTTCTGGCATATGGAAGCTGGGTTTGGTTTGCGGCGGAAGCTCCAGCGCCCAGTAGGTTTTTAAGTTGGGCTTTCCGATAATGACGAAAGCGTTGCCGGTCACGCTTGCCGAAAGCCCTTTCCAACCGAATTTTTCCAGAGGTATCGAAAATTTTGCGCTCCAGCCCGTTTCGGTAATTTGCGCCGCCGTCGTTGCGAGGATTTCTTCGGAAGCAGAGAATGTTTTCTTTCCGCCTTTGACGTCGATCTTTATCTGTAAACTTTGATTCAGCGGCGTAATTTCGAATTCGTGATAGGTCATCTTGGAAGCGGGGGCGTCCGATACTTTCAAAAACACTTCCGCGACGTCGAACTGGTAAGGATATTCCTCATTGCCGAATTTTTCTTTCGCGTAAATTTTCGAAGGATCCATCGTGATTTCAAAACGCACTTCTAGATTTGCGCCGTCGAGGTTAAATGTGACTTTGGGCGCTTCCGGAATTGTTGCAGACTGCGCGTGAACTAAGTTTAACGACTTTTCTGCAAAACTCGGTTGGCAAGCTTGCTGTGCCACTTCCCTAGCAGCAGGTAAACTCGTGCAACCCAACAATGTTGAAAAAACGGCCGCTATCGATAGGGCAGGCAAAGATTTAATCATAGAACTATCAACTCAATTTCTTAAGAGAAATGCAAGGGATGCAGGTTAAGAATTGCCGCGGTATTTCCACTTCAGAAAAATGACGGAGAGATTCAGAATAAGCGACACGCTGTTCGAAAGAATGATCGCGAGCTCGCCCTTTAAGCAGCCGAACAGGATCCAAAGTGCCGCGCCAACTGACAGAGCCGCGAACATTCTGTAAGACACGTCTTTGGCCGCTCGCTTTTTCCAAATACCGTAAACCTGCGGAACGACGGACAACGAGGTGATCGCTCCGGCCAGCAGCCCAACTGCGGTCGCCGCATCAACCAACATAGGCTTGTAATAGTGCTTGTAGTGGATTTCTAATTTTCACAGGACCTCCTATACTAGGTACTAATAAAGCACGGCTAGTTCCGCTGTAGATCGATCTGAATGGATTTTTTAGTCAACTTACGAGCCGGGGTGCATTTTATGTTGTTGGCTACTCTCGGTCGCGTTAAAACCTAAGAGCATCATTGGAAGAACGTCAAACGGAGGATTTCATGGCCATCGACAAAGCTATCAGCACACCAACCGATCTAGGGACGACCGCGACGAAAGATCTTTCTGCGGCTCTGAACATAGTTTTGGCAGACGTGTTTGCGATTTATTTAAAAACTAAAAACTTTCACTGGCATATGAGCGGTCCGCATTTCCGCGACTTCCATTTGCTATTAGATGAGCAAGCCGATCAGCTGTTCGCGATGACGGACGTGATCGCTGAGCGCGTTCGCAAAGTTGGCGGAAGAACGTTGCGTTCAATCGGCCAGATCAGTCGTTCACAAAGAATCAAAGACAACGATGAAGACTTCGTGGCTCCCCAGGCGATGCTTTCAGAATTAGCGGCGGACAACCGTCAACTGACTGCGGGTCTTCGCGAAGCTCACGAAGTCTGCGATAAATACAACGACATCGCCAGCGCAAGCCTGATTGAAAATTGGATCGATGAAACAGAACGCCGCAGCTGGTTCTTATTCGAATCCACCCGAACCATAGGCAACAATTCCTAAAAGGTGCCAGGTCCTGTTTCTTGTTACAGCACGTCATTTACTGAAAGTAGGGGTCTATTAGAGACCCCACATTTTTTTGGTAAGAAGTAACTTCTCTTCAGAGCATACCGAACGGCCTCGTACTTTGCAGCGTCTGGCTCCATATTCAACCAATTCAAAGTTCCTTTGGGGTCCGACAAGTATGTAGTGTCTTCTGCAGTCGGTATCTTTGGCAGCGATAAGCCAACTGTAGAATGCAAAGTGCTGTATTTGTAGTCCAATACGTCCTTACATATTCCGGCAGTCACCGGATTTCTGTAATTGTATTTGTAGGCATTCAAATAATAGTTCGGATTGTCCAAAATGCATTTGTAGTGGCGACCGGCGTAAGTCTGATTGATCCGATTGCCAGAGTGGGTAAGTTTCCGACTCGTTTTATGCATAAACTGCTGCATACATTCGCTGATATTGGCCTGCGGAGTAGATGCAATCAGATGATAGTGGTTACTCATCAGTATAAAGCTGTGAATCATCAGATCGTATTCTGAGTTTGCTCTAGAGAGCTCTTCGCAAAATATTTCCCAGACGTCATCCATTGGAATGTTGAACCATTCGCGATTGGTACATCTCGCGGTGATGCTGTAAGGATAGTCGGATTGTAGAATTGCTCTCGCTCTGGGCATTCAACTCGGGAATGCAAAATCGAAACTGCTATAAGCTACAACTAGAAAGAGGCCGGCGGGAGCTGGGTGTCAGATACTGGATCTGATCACCCAATTTTCGGATTCTGATTATCTTTGCGACGCGGTGATTACAGAAACAGGACCTGGCACCCATAGGATTTGGTCTTCTACTAGGCTGCCTTTTTGGTCGTAGATTGAGGCGACTGGTAGTGAGTTGATGTCTCTGACTCGGGTACGGAGTTGACCATCGACGGACATTTCGATTTCGCCCTTGTTGGTTTCTAGTAACACGATAGTTTGAAGCAGTTCTTTTTTATCGCTAAGAACTTTGATCGTTGAACGCTTTAACAAACTTCCTGGGATCACTTCGTGATGTACCTGAAACGTACGACCTTCTTTGTTGTATTCGTAGTGACCCTCGGAAACTCGGCCTTCCCAAAAATCGATCGTATTGAAAATGACCATATCGATGATCATCGTGACCGCAAAAACAACTGTCGTGAAGATGTATAAAATAATTCGCAAGATAATAAACTGCTTGTTAACGAAGCCCGCATATTGGCGAGTGATTTTGAAGCCACCAGATGCACACCCGGTCGTGAATGCGATGACCGTGCATGCGAGCAGCGAGCTCACGTAAAAGAATAGTTTCGAAATACTGTTTTTCATGGATTCTCCTTGGTGAGCCAAGGATACCTATCCGAGAGTCTCAGGCAAAGTTAAATCCAGTTTGTCGCGAATAAATTGGATGCCCGTGGTCTTTTCTATTTCCGCAACCAGCGGAATTTCATACTCCGTGGCGATCGACACTGCCGTGCCTTTTCTGCCGGCGCGACCGGTGCGTCCGATACGGTGAATATAAATATCTGCACTGGATGGTAGATCCACGTTGATCACTAATTCTAAACTATCGATGTCGAGCCCCCTCGCCGCCACATCGGTAGCGACCAAAATATTTAAATTTCCGCTACGAAATAGTTTCGAGACCCGGTCCCGTTCAGTCTGTTTTAGATCTGCATGAAGGATCTCGCATTTAACTTCGTTTCCGGAAAGTGCGTTTCCGATTTCGTCGACGAGCGCCTTTGTCCTGCAAAAAATTAAAGTGCACTTGGACGGATGGCGTTTTAATATTTGTTGCAGCGTCGCGAGCTTGTCTGGCTTTTCTGCGGCGTAAAGATACTGCGTTATTGCTGGCACAGTATTGAGATCATCTTGAGTCGTAATTCGCACCGCATTCGTTTGGTACAGCTGACTGAATTCTTCAATCGCGGTAGGGAAAGTTGCAGAAAAAAAGATTGTCTGACGTGGTCTCGGTAGCAAATCAAATATGGCCTTCATCTCCTCCGCAAAACCTTCTTCGAGGAGTCTATCCGCTTCGTCTAAAATCAACATCCGAAGACTGTCCGCTTTGACTTTGCCGTTTCGGAAGTGCTCGAGCGTGCGCCCAGGAGTGCCGACGATCAGGTGAACTCCTTGCGCGAGGGCTTCTTCTTGCGGCGGGTAGGGTTGGCCGCCCACTAAGGAGACTATTTTAAACTGCGGAAAATGTTTTGAAAACTTTTGAGCTTCGCGAAGGATCTGATCGCAGAGTTCTCTGGTCGGAACTAACACGAGAGCTTGGGGCCATCTAGAAGCCATATTCGCATTTTGCAAAACCGGCAGCAAAAATGCCAAGGTCTTACCGCTTCCGGTTTTCGACTGACCAATCACGTCTTTTCCGGCTAGAAGTGGCGATAAGCTTGCCGCTTGAATTGCCGTCATTCTATCGAAACCCAGTTGTGAGAGGGCTTTCACAAGTTGAGAGCTTAGGCCGGCTTCTGAAAATTTAGCGGAATTCATATCGTTTTTCCTTAGTCTGACACGTAAATCGAGGCTTGTCGAAATGAGGCAGTTCTGAAGTTACTCGAAAGCAATGTCAATGGCAGTTCAAATATTCTATCCGAAACCGCTTACTAAATACTAAGTATATGTGGCAGGCTTAGGCGATGAAAAAATATGAGCGCTCGACCTGGGATACAGTT
>JACMRP010000125.1 GCA_014376325.1 Pseudobdellovibrionaceae bacterium | reverse complement strand
CGTGAAGGTTGCGAATCCATGATGCGCGGAAAAGCCATGGACCTAAAACACAAAGGTTACTACGTAACTCCGAGCATACACTTAGTTCCCAAGTTTGATCGGAATTCGGTCTATCAGAAGAGCGAAATCTTTGGACCTAACGTAGCGATATACAAAGCTTCAAACTTTGATGAGACGATGGATATCGTTAACTCAACCGGTTACGGGCTTGTGATGTCGCTCTTTTCTAAGAACCGCGATCTTTACGAAGAGGCTCTTTTGAAAGCCAGAGTTGGCTTATTAAACTGGAATCGCACGACGAATGGCGCAACTTCTAAATTACCATTCGGCGGAATGGGCAAGTCGGGCAACGACAGACCATCCGCAGATTACGCGATTCAATATTGTACGGTTCCGGTTGCAAGTTTGGAAGACCCTACTCCATTTGATAAAACCAAAATGCTTCCTGGTGTTAGCATATGAAAAAAGCGACGTTAATCACGCTTACCGCCATCCTCAGTTTGGCGATAGCCGGTGCCGCGGCGGTGGGGTACGTCGCATACGATTTTACTCAGGTGGCTCCAAGCAAGGATAATTCCGAAGTCATTTTCGAAGTTAGTCCCGGTGACAGTTTCGCCGTGGTCGCGAAAGGCTTAGAACAACAAGGCCTAGTTCGTAATGGATACGTCTTTTCGATCTACGCGAGGCTTGTTAATCAAAGATCATTACTGAAGCGCGGGGAATACGGGTTAAGAAAAGACATGACACCAAAAGAAGTCCTTGCGGTGATCACGTCGGGCAAAAGTATCGCGAAGCCCTTCACGGTTGCCGAAGGCTTGAATATTTATGAAATCGCCGACCTTTATGAAGCCCAGGGCTTTGGTAGAAAGAAGGAATTCTTAGAACTTGTCAGGGACCCCGCCTTCGTCAAAGAACTATTAGGCGAATCCGCTCCTAGCTTAGAGGGTTACCTATTTCCAGAAACCTACATGATCACGAAGTTTGAAAATGTCCGGGACTTGATCGCCTCAATGGTTCGCAGATTTTTGGCGGTCTACAAAGAAATTGGTGCCGAAAGTGCGCTGCCAAGCTGGAGCCGCAATCAAGTCGTGACGCTAGCAAGTATCATCGAAAAAGAAACGGGTGCCGGTACCGACCGTCCGTTGATCTCATCGGTGTTTCACAATCGATTGCTAAAAAAGATGAAGCTTCAAACTGATCCGACAATTATTTACGGCATCGCGGATATGACCGGCATTGTTCCGAACAATATTCGTCGTGACGATATCCTTAAGCCCTCTCGCTATAACACCTACGTCATCAACGCCTTACCGCCCGGTCCAATATCGAACCCAGGCAGGGACGCAATGATGGCGGCGCTAAAGCCGGCAGCGTCGAAGTTTTTGTACTTCGTCAGCCGCAATGATGGAACGACCGCATTTTCGGAAAGTTTAGATCGCCATAATAGTGCAGTTCAAAAGTTCCAGATTAGCCCTAAAGCACGCGAAGGAAAATCTTGGCGTGACCTGAATAAAAAACCAGTCACCAAATAGGATAATCATGAAATATTGTTTGATCGCGCTCGCGGTTTTGCTTGCGCAGTGTTCAACGGTATCTGAAAGATTTTTCGGTCCATCTCGCGAAACGGCGTCTTCTAGATTAGTGATGGATAAAAGCGGCTACGCTTATGACCCTGACGATAAATCGTGCGATGGCTTTCCTAAGTTGATGGTAGAAACGATGCCTGGCACGTGTCTTGGTTTAGTTTTGCCACGAGATCGAGCCAATGACGAGGCAACGCAGAAGGGTTTCATTAAGCCACGAACGATTTTGCAATTGCCCGGCACGGCGGAGTTCTTAGTTGTGGATATGGGCGGTTGGGGACCAAAAAATGGAAGACTGTTTTTGCTGAAGCCCTCTTCCAAAGGTCTTTACGAAATAAAATTATTAAAGTCTGGTTTGGACAGCCCGCACGGTTTGTCTTTTGGACCAGACGGCATGATCTACCTTGGGGAAAAAAATCAGATCTCCAAATTTAATTACACTGCAGGTCAGTTAAAAAACTGGCAACTCGTGATTGGAAGTCTGGCCCGCAAAGAGGGCTATATGCATCCGCTTTCGCAATTTACTTTCGATCCACGAAATGGCGATCTTTATATTAATTCCGGTTCGCCGAGCGATCATTGCATCGTGCAGGGAACGGGCAACTATAAATCTTGTCCAGAAGTCGAGGCTCAGGGAAACGGTGCCATTTACAGAGTTCCGGCGGCAGCAATGAAAAACCTTCCACCTGAAGGTGTTCGTTTTTATGAGGTCACTGCCGTGGGTTTAAGAAACTCGATGGCGATGACCGTTAGTCCCGCGGGATTTCTAATTCAAGGCGAAAACAGCCGCGACTTTCCGGAGCTTGAAGAGCCTTACGAAGAAATTAACGTCGTCGATTTAGAAAACGGAAAAGGCCGTCATTACGGATGGCCATACTGTTACGATTTTCACGCGACCTCTCCAGAATGGTTGTTTCCGGAAAACAAAACAAACCCGTTGCTCAAGCAATTTACGAAGCCGGTCGATTGCGCGCAACAAGATCCAAAAGCTCCGGGTGACTATCAAGCTCCGTGGGCCCTGATGCCGCCGCACGTTTCGCCTTTGCATATGGGTTATTATAACGGACGCATGTTTCCAGATCTATTTGGCGGAAAACTTTTAGTGACTTGGCACGGTTACCAACCCACGGGACACAGACTGGTTGCGTATTCGGTCGATGCGCAGGGCCGCCCCATTTTGAAGTCGAAGGATCAAGGGGCCAAGTTTAGAGTGAACCGCAAGGGCGCATGTCCTACCGAAAAAACCTACGAACCGCACGGCGGAATTACTCAGTACGCCCCGTACGAAGAAATTATTTCGAAATGGAATGAGATCAAAGGGGTCCGCGCAAAAGGTGCTCCGGTGGGATTCACGGTCGCGGAAGACGGTTCGATCTGGATAGTCGAAGACCGCGAAAACCGCACGATCGTAAGAATTGCCCGTTCGCAAACGGCCAATTTTCAGGATCGTTGCAATGACAAATCGGTGACTGCCGTCGATCCCGCTATCGAGTATTTAGCTTGGCGAAACGCCATTAAGTCGAATCCGGTTCTGGATCAAGGCTACCGCCAAGTTCAGAGCGAACTGATCACCAAAAACTGTTTGGGTTGTCACGGCAATATGCAGTCCGACGATATCGCGAAAGATCGATTTAGCAATTTGGATTTCCTGGTAAAAAATGATTGGATCGTTCCCAAAAATTTAGAGCGCAGCAAAATTTACGGCGCGATTGCCAGAGTCGAAGGTTATACGCCGATGCCACCTGCGGATAAGGCGCAGTTCTTTGGAACGGCCGAAGGGCATCGTTTAAATAAAATTGTTTCTGACTGGGTTTCTTCTTTGCCCTCAGATATCGATGGAAGTTACGCCCGCATCACGCTGAAGGACAAACGAAACATTCGTGCGGTCCCGAATACCACGGGCGAAGCTTGCGGTCAGTTCGTCGCTGGGGACGCGGCTTACATTGATCCAAGGCCCGCGACGATGATAACGACGGGTACTATTCAATGGGCGAAAGCGTATTTGGTGCCAGGGCATAGCCGTTTGTTTCAGGGAAAATGCAAATATCCTGAAGACGGTGTGTTTTATATAGCGAAGTAACTAGAAGCTCGTATCCGGAGGTGCGGTAACGCGCTCAAAGGTACGGGCCTCGACATTAAATTTGTAAATGTTCAAGCGCGCCACCATCTGTTCGTCGAAAGTCGGAACCAAAATTTCTAATGTGCCGTCGTCATCGATATCTGCTAGTCCCAGATTCGTTGCATTTCCTTTGAGAGAAAAATAAGCGTCACGTTTTTCCGGCAACGGGATTTTTGCCATAATGGTGCTGGTTTCGGGATTTTCTTCGCTGTAAATTTCGAGAACTAAATTTTCGCGCGTTTGAATTTTAAGTACGGTTACGCGCATCCCACGACCGGTAAGGTCGCCGCTAATTTTGGCCAAAATAGTTCGGTGTTCGGGTCCAAAATAGTTTCGGAGCTCCTGACGATAACTCGGAACCACGGCCAAGACAGTGACAAATATGGCGACAACCGCCAAGATTCCGATCAGCAGTTTTTCCGCAGTAAATAAAGTTTTCTTAGATTCCATGCATGAAGTTTGGCACAATTTTGTTAGGATGAACACGATGAATAAAGAAGAGTTCTACAATTTGTTAAAAGCGCGAAGGTCTATTCGTAAATTCAAAAAAGACGCGGTCCCAAAAGACGTCCTAGAGCGACTTTTGGCAGCGGGCATGGAAGCTCCCTCCGGCAAAAATCGCCAAAACTGGCGCTACTTTGTAGTTCAAGGTGCAAAGCGCGACGAGTACATGAAGTATTCGCAAAAATCATGGCTCGGCATCAAGGACGTACTTCAAAAAAGATTGAAGCCTTCATTATACGACTTCACCGAAAGATTTTTTTTCACTCTTGGCGACGCGCCAGTATTGATGTTCATTTATTCTCACAATGACAATGAAGAGCGTTACCATACGAGCATCGGCAGTGTGTACATGTCTGTGGAAAACATCAATCTTGCTTGTTTTGCGGAGGGCCTCGGTTGTTGCACGATGGGCGCACCTTTAGAAATTAAAGAAGAAGTAGACAAATTTTTGGGAGCCGATCTTTTGCCAGAATATAAGCGGGGCGAACTTGAGCTGCTATGCGGACTAGTCATCGGCTACCCAGATCACGAGCCCCCAAAGGCCCCTCGACAAACCGAAGGCAGAGTGACTTGGCTTGAGTAAGATTCGGTCTTAGATCTGAATCGATGCGACTCAAAAAACCTGTACTCGAATATACTCAACTTGATTCGAACGCCTCGTAGTAGCTCGCCTGTAATACCCAAAATCTTCTGAAAAAATAATAACTTAACACAAATCCTCTTCCAACCATCGGGGGACTTTGCTATATCCTGAGCCGTCGATGAATCCCGTAGAAGCTCTCCAACAAAATCCATTCGTTCTTGCGCCCATGGCCGGTATTACCGACCATGCTTTCCGTACTTTTATGAAAAAACTGGGTGCGAGCGTTGTGGTTACCGAGCTCGTCAGCGCTAACGGGATTGAATACAAAAGCGACCGAACCCTTAAAATCATGAGCTTCGACGAATCCCAGCGCCCTGTCGGAATTCAGTTGTTCGGCGAAGACCCCGAGATCCTGGCTCGCGCCGCGATTGTGGGCGAAGAATTGGGCTGTGATTTTATCGACCTTAATTTCGGCTGCCCCGTTTCAAAAGTTGTTAAAAAAGGCGCGGGCTCGGGAATGCTGCGCGATTTGGATTTGCTGACCAAGGTTTTACATGCGGTAAAGGCCGCCGTAAAAATTCCCGTCACGATTAAAATCAGAACCGGCTGGGACGAAACCACCCGAAATGCCTCTGAAGTCTGCAATATTGCTTTTAATGAAGGCATGTCGTGGGTCGCAATCCACGGTCGAACGCGGGCGCAGGGGTATGCGGGCCTTGCCGATTGGGATTTTATTACTGAGGTTAAAGCAAAAGCTCAGCTGCCCATCCTGGGAAACGGCGATATTCTGACTCCGCATCAAGCAGTTCAGAAGCTCAAAGACTCAGGCTGCGATGGAGTCCTTATCGGCCGCGGCGCCTTAAAAAATCCACACATTTTTATGGATGCCCTCAGTTTATGGAGAGGCGAGCCCCTTTCCATAAACATCCGTCGTGACTACGCGACGCTGTTCCAGGACCTGACCGCTACGGTTGCGGCGCATTGTGATGAGCGTATTACGGGAATTCAGCTGCGAAAGTTTGCAGCTTGGTTCTCGACAGGGTACCCTGGCGCTTCGCAATTTCGAAAAAATATTTTCCAGAGCGAATCAAACGACGAAGTCATGGGACTCACTTTGGATTTTTTTAAAAATGTTGAAACACTAGAACAAGCAGATACCAGCCAAGATAAGTTCCTCATGGGTGGACACGGTTAGTTTAAAAACGATAAGGGAAAACAGATGAT
>JACMRP010000124.1 GCA_014376325.1 Pseudobdellovibrionaceae bacterium | reverse complement strand
TAAGCCCTGGCCCCACCGGGTCCAAAGATCAGACCAATTTTAGGCATTGCCGGAATCGGTGACGCCGCTAAAGGGATTTCGACATTCGGCGCTGGAGGAGGAGTTTGCGGTTGATCATAACGAGGCGTCTGCGCAGTGCCGCCGTTAGATTGCGTTTCACTTTTAGAACCGCCCGTACGGTCATTTTCAATATCGCTACGAGTTCGCAAAGTATTACAACTTGCCAGAAACAGAAACGCGGCGGCCATCATCAATTTAAAACTATCTTTTTGCGAGAATGAAAAATTCTTTGTTGCCATCTTTTCCCTCTATCGGTGATGCAAAGTAATCTTGCACGGTCAGGCCCGCGCCGAGACAAATCTGCCTTACTCTATCCTCAACTCCGGAATAGAGTCCAGGATCTTTCACCAGGCCGCCCTTGCCTAATCCCTCGGGCCCCACTTCGAATTGCGGTTTTACAAGGCTCAGTAATTGACCATCAACTTTTAGCAATGGCACCAACTGCGGAATGATCAGTAAGATCGAAATAAATGAAACGTCCATCACGATAAGATCAAAGCCCGTTGATGGCATAGCCGCAATGACTTCTGGATTTTCGGCGCTGTTTCGGGCGTTCAATCCCTCAATGACTTTTAAACGTGGGTCATTCTTAATATGTGAGTGCACCTGTCCGTGGCCGACATCGACGCCCAGGATCGCGCGCGCCCCACTCTGAAGCAGACAATCTGTAAAACCCCCGGTCGAAATCCCAACGTCGAGCACTTGCAGATCGAGCACGTTTATTTTTGTATGCGCAAGCGCGCCTTCAAGCTTCAGTCCACCGCGCGATACGAAGCGATTTGCTGGACCAGCTTCGACAAAGATATCTGCTTGGTGTTCTTCGACTTGGTGATTCGATTTTATCAGCAAAGTTCTTTGCTCATTCTTGAGCTGATAAACCAAATGCCCCTTAATCAACTCTTGCGCGTGGGATCGCGACATTGCCAGTTTTTTCTGAAGAAGATAGACGTCGAGTCTCATGACTGACGAAGCTGATTGAATTCGATCATTTGCTCAAGGATCAACGATTTTTGCGTTTGCGTTTTTAGGATCGCGATGGCCTTGGCGCTTATTTCGTTTAAGTACTTCCGGGTGCCATCGACTCCAAGCAAGGTTACAAAGCTGCGCGGGCCTTGGTCTTTATCGTCTTGATCTAAAACATCATCGGCAACTTGAAATGCCAAACCAAGGTATCTGCCGAAATCTGCGAAGCTTTGCACCTGGCTTGCACCGGCTCCGGCGATCATCGCGGCGCCTTCGGCGGCAACCTGAATCATTCGGCCCGTTTTTAGTTCGTGTAAACGAGTCAGCTCTTCGGAAGTTAAATTTTGCGCCTTTAAGTCGATTGCCTGTCCGCCCACCATTCCGCGAATACCGGCCGCGCGTGATAATAAAGAAGTCAGTTTTGCGCAAAGTGTTCCGTCATTTTGATATTTATCCGCAATCAATAGAAATGCTTCCGTTAACAGGGCGTCACCCGCAAGCAAAGCCGTTGTTTCGCCGTAAACTTTATGATTTGTGGGCTTCCCCCGACGAACATCGTCGTTGTCCATCGTTGGCAGATCATCATGAATTAACGAATAGGTATGAATCAGCTCCACCGCCGCGGCAAATGGCAGAATTCGATCCGTTGCGCAGCCAAAACTTTCTGCAACGAGCAACGAAAGCACCGGGCGGAATCTTTTGCCACCGGCCCCCGCTGAATAATACATGGAATCTTTGAGCTCAGTTACGGCGGCGCCTTCCGGCAACTTCAACGAAGCAAAATAAGTATGGATAAAGTCATCCACCTTTTTGATTCTTAATTTTAATTCTGCTTCGAACGAACTTTGTTTGGTCAAAGAAATCTTATGTTTCTTCGGAACTGAAGTTTGTAGTCGTAGCTTTGCCGTCCTGATCCATGCTGACTAAAAGTTTTACTTTGGCTTCGGCATCGTTCAGCTTTTGGTGGCATTCACGGGAAAGCTTTACGCCTTCTTCGAAAAGAGTCAGCGAATCTTCAAGCGCAAGATCGCCTTTTTCCATTTTGCCGACGATCTCTTCAAGACGTCCTAATTTTTTTTCAAAGTCCATCAGGACCTCCCTT
>JACMRP010000012.1 GCA_014376325.1 Pseudobdellovibrionaceae bacterium | reverse complement strand
GGAGGTCCACCTTCGGTTGAACGACCTAGTTGATCTCGTAGATTCACTGCAACATTGAGCCTATGGAGTCGCCGTCTCCGGTCGTGACGGCATGGATGCCGCTATCGACCCGAGACGACAATGAATCAATCACCACAGTCTACGCAACGAAGTAAAATGAGACACAAAGCTGGTCACTTTTCCTACAGTCCGCGATGGTGGTCCGAGCCAACTCTGTTTAAGTATTCAATCCTTGCCAGAAGGCGATGATCCCGAAGACCAAAAATAATGTGGCCGCCGCCCATCGCATGTACTTCATATTTACCTTGTGCGAAAGTTGATCGCCGACAAAAACGGCAAGCCCGTCCGTTAACATCATCCCTAACGTTGTTCCCAAAGTGACGAGTAAAACGGACTGAAACTGAGCGCCCAACGCCACCGTCGCAAGTTGCGTCTTATCGCCCATCTCCGCTAAGAAAAACAACGCGGTCGTTGTCCAAAATGCGCCAAAGCGATGTTCGCTTTTCACCTCGTCTGCGGTGTCGGGCTTGAGCGTCCAAAGCGCAAAGCCCACGAACAAAACCCCGAGTCCGATTGCCAACCACTTCGGCCCGATCATCGAAGCGACCCAAACTCCACCCCACGCGGCGAACGCGTGATTCAGAATCGTCGCGACGAATATCCCCGCCATCACCGGCCAAGGTTTTCGAAATTGCGCAGCTAATGCAAAGGCCAACAGCTGCGTTTTGTCTCCCATTTCACTTGCCGCGACCAATAAAAAAGAACTGGTGACCGCCTCAAAAGATTCCAACATCTGGAACTCGCTTTCATGTTTCGGTATCGGCGCTTGGGAATCTGATGGGCAGGAGCACATGAGACGACCTTGCGACTTTACGTCGTTAAGGTCAGTCTCGTTGACGGTTTGATTGAAAACCGCTTCCAGGCCGGAGAGCCAAGCGCATTCGCCAGAGCTCTCAGTATGTCGACCGGGGATCTTTTGTTCGAAGAATCGAAGCAAAAACCAACTACTCCCTGAATTGTCCTTAAAACTACAAGACATCGTAGAAAGGGTCAACTCTCGACATGCTATATTAGACTCATATCGGAGGTGATTATGAATTCGAAACCAATGCAGGATTTTTTAAACTACTTAAAGGAACCCAGCGATCTCGAATACGGCGATTTTAAACGCCGGACCGACGCTCACCTTCGACACCTAGTCGAGTGGCAGTGGAATATAGACGCTCATCAAGCAAAAGCGCTCACCAAAATTCGGGAAGATCTCATCTGGACCGATCATGGCGACGACCAAATTGAGTCAATGAAGAAGAAACTCGGTCAGGAAGTCCTGTCGATATTAGGCCCCACGCAATCTTAGCGCGTGGCCCTAAAAAAGACTACTCGACGGATTCAATAATAGCGACGACGCCCATTCCACCCGCGGTGCAAATTGAAATCAGACCGCGCTTGCTCTTGGTACCGCGAAGCATTTTGCTAAGACTTCCGACGATGCGGGCACCGGTCGCGGCGAACGGATGGCCGAGGGCCACGCTGCTGCCTTTCACGTTCATCTTGCTGCGATCGATAGAGCCCAATGGTTTATCCAGTCCCAATTGTTTTTTGCAGTACTCGGCAGATTCCCAAGCCGCCAGCGTGCAAAGCACCTGGCCCGCGAAGGCTTCGTGAATTTCGTAGTAATCAAAATCCTGCAGCGTAAGTCCATTTCGCTCGAGCATGATCGGAACGGCGCGCGTGGGCGCCATTAACAGTCCATCACCATGAACGTAATCAACCGCGGCAACCTGCGCGTCTACGAAGCGGGCCCAAGGTTTCATATTTAATTCTTTCAGCCCTTCTTCGGAACAAAGCAGAACGGTGGAAGAGCCATCCGTTAGTGGGCTGCTGTTCCCCGCCGTCAGCGTCCCCGAAGGAGATTTATCAAAAGCGGGACGAAGCTTAGCGAGTTTTTCTAGCGAAGTATCTTTGCGCACCATCGTGTCCTGAGTAATTCCTTGGAATTCAAAAACGAGATCTTTAAAAAATCCTTCATCGTAAGCCTTCGCCGCGTTTTGATGACTTAAAAAAGCTACTTGGTCTTGCGCTTCACGATTGATCTTCCACTCTTTTACCATCAGCTCGCAATGCTCCCCCATGGACAGTCCCGTTCGCGGTTCTTGCACGGCAGGGAAACGCGGTTTGAAATCCTTAAAGCCAAAGCTAAGGCCCTTCATTAATTTTTGTAAGGCGCCCGGCGCATCGCTAAGGTTCAGAATTTTTTCGGTGAAAGAGCGTGGAAATAAAATGGGCAAATCACTGTTGCTATCGAACCCACCGGCGACACCGGTATTCATTTGGCCCGCTCCAATTTTAAGCGCAATTTGCAGTGTTGAATCTAGGGAAGTTCCGCAAGCACGTTGAGTGTAATACGCCGGAGTGTAAGGATGAAGTGGACTGCCAAGCACAACTTCGCGGGCAATGCTCCATTCAATAGAGCTGTTCATCACAGCACCGAGTGCGACATCCCCAAGAATTTTACCCTGCAAATTGTTTTGGTAGACGAGGTGATTGAAACTGGCTGACATGAGCTCTTGCGACTGAACTTTGCGATATTTTGTGCGAGACTTTACGAAAGGAACTCGGGCCGCGCCCGCAACATAAACCGGACGGATTGTTTTCGGATTAGCCATTTTTTATCACTCCTTGATGCACTCAGAATAGAATGCATCAAGAAGTGATGGCAACTTATAACATGATCGGGAAGCTTACGCTGACGGTCCAAAGCTTGTTCTTCATCTTGTCCGAAAAATCCTGCGTGAAGTTGACGGAGGTTGAAGAAACGGTCGAAGTTTTATACTGAAGGTCCGAATATTCCACGTTGAGGCTAACGACCAAAAAGTGAATTCCCGCACCGAGCTTAAGCCCGTTAGCTCCAGAAAATTTTGCATCAAGACCGTTCGAGGCTTCAGGATCCAGAGTTCCATCGAGTATGTACCCGCCCCAAGCGCGAATCCCGATAATTGGAATCTGGCCGCCAACCATGACGCCGAGTAAATTGGAGCTCGCGGCCGCATCGTAATTATTCGCCGAGTTTTTAAACTGTGGCTTTGAAAAACTCGCATCAACGCCGAAAAAGACGGTGTCAACAACGGACCAACCACCCTTTAGGTTAAAGCCGGCACCGCTGGTGCTGCCTGACGAAGGACTTAACGGGGCGCCCCAGTTAACGGTGTGATCGCCCTTTTCGTACGTTAACCCAGGTTCTAAATAGAAACCTGCATGAGCGACGCCCATCGTTCCTAGAAATGCCACGAGAGCGATAGTAATGATTTTCCAAGTTGCTGCCACGCGTGGCCTCCTTCAAATAAGTTTAATTTGTAATTCCGTTCGATCCAGCCAGAACAATCCATTCAAAAAATCAATGCAAGGTCAGTGGCTCCGCCAAGTCATTATTTTTTCTAACTCGCGATCGATCGTGGCTGCCTTCTGCAAATTCTTCGATCATCTTTTTATTGAATGCCGGAAGATCTTCCGGAGTTCGACTTGTCACGAGTCCCTGATCAACGACAACTTCTTGATCCACCCACTCCACACCGGCGTTTTTTAAGTCCGATTTGATAGATGAAAACGAAGTCATCTTACG
>JACMRP010000123.1 GCA_014376325.1 Pseudobdellovibrionaceae bacterium | reverse complement strand
GTTCAAGAGGCCGAACGTTGCGTAAAACAACTAGGCTTTAAAGGTTTTCAGATTGGTTCGCACGTGAACGATTGGAATTTATCTGAAGAAGCGCTGTTTCCGTTCTTTCAGGCGTGCGAGGCGATGGACGCGCCAATCTTCGTGCATCCTTGGGATATGCGCGGTCAGGACAAAATGCAAAAGTATTGGCTGCCGTGGCTGGTGGGGATGCCGATGGAAACTTCGCTCGCGATCAGTTCTATGATTTTTGGCGGCGTCTTTCATCGCTTTCCTAAGCTTCGCATTGCGTTTGCCCACGGTGGCGGGGCCTTTCCGTTTACGGTTGGCCGCATCCAACACGGGTTTGATTCAAGGCCTGATCTTTGCGCGGTCGATAATCAAGTACCGCCCAAAGATTATCTGGGGCATTTTTATTTAGACAGTTTAGTCCATGATCCAAAAGCCTTAAAATATTTGGTGGAGCTGATCGGCGCCGATAAGGTTTGTTTAGGAACGGACTATCCGTTTCCGCTAGGCGAACAGATTCCGGGGCAGCTGATCGAACAGACTTTCCAAGATGATAAAAAAACGCAAGAGTGGTTGTTTTCGAAAGCGGCGCTGAACTGGCTCGGTATGAAAAAAGAAGATTTTCTATAAAGGACGAACATGGATTTACAGCTCAAAAATAAAAAAGCCCTGATCTTTGGTGCCTCGACCGGCATCGGCCGCGCCATCGCCGAAGTGCTCGTTCAAGAAGGCGCCACCGTCGCGATCTGTTCTCGCAGCGAAGACAAACTGAAAAAAGCTGCGTCCGAAATCGGAGCCCATCATATTTTTACGGGCGATTTATCGAAGCCAGGCGAAGCGAAGAGCGTTGTCGAAAAAGCGATCGTGAAAATGGGCGCCCTAGACATTCTCGTTACGAACACCGGGGGACCAAACAAAGGGAACTTCGCTGATATTTCGGACAAGCAGTGGCACGAGGATTTTCAAAGCCTATGGATGAGCGTCGTCGAATCCATGAATGTCGCGTTGCCGAAGATGAAAGAAAATAATTACGGTCGTATTTTACTAGTCACCTCCCTTGCGGCGAAAGAGCCACTGAGTGGTTTGACAACTTCCAATGGTTTACGTGCCGGACTTGCGGGTTTAAGCAAATCCGTGGCGAACGAATATGCGAAGTTCGGCATCACGGTGAATTTACTTTTGCCGGGTTACACGAGCACGGACCGATTGAAAGAATTAAAGCTCACCGACGAACGCATCCAACAAATGGTGCCGGCGGGAAGACTCGGTGACCCAAAGGAACTCGCGGACTTTGCAACATTCCTGGCATCTCCGCGCGCGGGTTACATTACAGGACAGAGCTTCCTGGTCGATGGCGGCGTGACGAAGGGGCATTAGCCAACTCGCTAGCCCTTGCCAACCGCATTTTCTAGCAAGATTAAAATGATCCCGATGATAGACCCACCCGCGATCACGCCGGCCGCCAAGGTTTCTTGGTTGTCGACGAAGGCGCGGAAGCCGAAGCTTTTTTGGTCTTTGTAGCGTTTGCGCGCGAGCCAAAAGAGCAAAGTTCCTAAAGCCATCGACCAGGCATCTGCAAATCGCAAGACGAACCCTAAACCAAGCCCGACGCCCGAAAGGGGGAATTTACCTTTGCTGCGTTTGTTGATGAATTCAATCACGATTCCTAAAATCGCGCCGATGCCCGCGGCTAACTGCGCGGTGATATGCAGATTTCCTAAACCTTTGGTGAGAGCTTCGGAAACACCTTTCCAGATCGACGCACTTGGGAGCGGCAGAGCGTCCGAAGTGAACAAAGCAATATTGCCGTGGAATAAAGAGTAAAACACAGGGACCGCAACGCAGGCGCCGGCAAAAATTCCCAGCACGTGACCGACCGCTTGGTGACGCGGCTTTCCGCCGAGCATGTAAGCCGGTTTAATATCCATCAACAGGTTGCTCGCGTTCAAAGAAACTTCCGAAGTAATCCCTGCGGTCATCAAATTCGTCGTTACGTTGCCCGGAGCAAGAACGCCGTAAGTAATTTGCGTGAGCTTCCCCAGCGCCCCGCCCGGAGTAATCGCGGTTAGCCCTGTCGATGTTACCGCAATCAATGTAAAGATAAACACCAACGGAATCGCCAGCATCCCCAGCCACCAATGAATACCGAACCAAGTGTGGCCGATATAGACGACGACCGCGCCGACTAAGGGAATGCCGACGGCAGAAACCCAAATCGGAAGTTCGATTTTATCCAGAACGTCGTGTTTTACTTTTTTGCCCGAAAAACTTTTCTTGAAAGCGTCGATGATCATTTGCGGTTTAGAGAAAAACGAATACAGCGACGAGGTCGTCATGATCGAAGCGCCACCCCACAGGGCCCACATCGTAATCAATTTAAATTTCGCCTCGGGAATGACGCCGGCTTGGATCAGTAGCGGCGCACACAAGAAATAATTGATGAAGCCGCCGATCAGAATCGACATCGATGTTTTCATACTCATCAGGCCGCCCGTACCGAACATTACTATGGACGTGTCCCACTGAACCGTTAGGTCTTTGAGCGGACTGCCCAGTATTTTTGGCGTCGCGAATTTGTAAATGAAATCATCCCAGTATTGCGGAAGCGCCAGGAAGCCAACGTTCAATGATTTCAGGATAGGCTCTGCACGAAGAATTTCGATCAATGCGGAAAGGCCAGCGCCGCAAGCAAGCAGCTTCGCTTTAAAAACGCCCTGATTGCCTTCGTCCGAATGCAAACTGTCCAACACGACGCCGGCAGCATAGCCTTCAGGGAATGGCATCTGTTCGTCATTGATGAAGCGTTTCTTCAGCGGGAAAGCGAATAGCACTCCGAGTAAAGCCAACGCGATGATCCACCAAAAAGTTTGGTACATCGGGATCACTTCATTCGTGACCATCATGTAAGCGGGGATTGAAGCCATTAACGGTGCCGTCATGTAGCCGGCACTAGTAGCGATCGATTGCATGGCGTTGTTTTCAAGGATCGTCATGTGCGAACCGAGTTTCATTCGGTCCATCAATTTAAAAAATGCAAAAGACAAAATGACGGAAGAAATTCCGACCCCGAGGGTCCAGCCAGTTTTAATTCCGATATAAAGATTTGTTAGGCTGAGGACCCCGCCCAAGATCATACCCGTAAGGGCGGAGCGAAGTGTCAGTTGGGGCATATGGCCTTTGTAAACGTTCTTCAGCCACCACTCGTCTTTTTCTTCGAGTGTCATCGTGTGCAGCTGCTCTTCTGTCAGTTCGTGAATAGCCATTGTACCCTCCGGCGAATGGCTAGGACTTTACTTTATTTGGCTGGCGTAGATCAAGCTTCCGTTTTTAAGAAGATTCACAACGCGTTCAGAATTTGCGAGGGATACGGCAGGACAACCTTCACTGCGGCCTTGGATACGTTCGCGGTCCTCTACATACCAGGCGCCATGAATTACGATCGCGCGTTCACGAGCGGATGAGTTGGTCGAAGAAAGGCCGTCGAGGCGAAGCGACAAATCATGCTTTCCAAAATAAGTTTCACCGGTCATGTAAAAACCAAGCGAGGTCATGTTAGATCCGCTATTGTTACTAAACTTTGTAGCAAACCCATCGTGATCTGGATCCGAACCGTTCCCATGAGCAGTGTGAATATTCCAAACCGCGCCGGTGCTCATATTGATAATGTAAAATCGCTTTTTTCCGGAAGCCTGTGCAAAATCGATAACGGACAAGTAGTTCTGATTTTTAATCTTTGATTTGTTTTTATCAAAATATATGACCGCGGCTTCAAGCGGGGCACTAGGCACAATGTTTTGTGGATCCAGGTAATCGTACCGTGCAAGAATTGCTTGGCGTTCTTCGACGGTTGGATTTGGAACTTCAAAATCTGATGGAGTTACTTCTCCGCCGCGCGCGCACGCTGTTCCGGTTACGAATAAGACAAGCATCAGCGCACATTTAATGGTCTGCACGAAATCTCCTTAGATTCAATTGGCCTATATAAAAACGATACAGGAGAGGAGTTCGTGATTTTGAGATAAATGGTCTAAGTGGTTGATAATCCGGACTTATATCGCCAGACCTTCAAGACCTTGGGTGGATGAATAAATAAAAAACCATCTTATTTCTAAGATGGTTTTTAAATGAAAAACTAAATTTTAAGTACTTAGGTCTATAGTTCGACGGCGGATTCTGCAGAGCTATCCGACGGAAGTTCCGCGGTAATATCAAAACCCATTGAGGTCATGATCAAACTGGATTGCAGAAGTGCGCCGACCAAACTTTTTTGCGGATTCATTGCTGCGGATCCTATCCATAGATTATCCAACTCTGGCAAAGTTTGATTCGCGTTAAGTTTGAGGTCACCATTTCCTGCAAGAAGCGGAGAAACAATGATGCGTTCTAACTTTAAAGATTCGAGTGCTTCAGGATAAACGCGTTTGATTTGACGTTTGATTTTCTTTAAAGAGGCCGCGACCACTTCGCTATCTTCCGTGACTTCTTCTTCGATGAAAGTAACCCACTGAGAAGCTTGTAGAATTTGTTCACCGCTTTGGACCGGTGGCAAAAATCGACCAACGCATGGACCGATCTCGTCATCCGTTGCGCCATTCAGGACGTGCATAACATCTGTTTCGGTTACGGCGTGTGAATGACAAAGATCCAAGCAGAGTGCGGTCCAGTAAGTATTCTTGCTTAAACGTTGTCGTGCACGAGCACTCAAGGCCTCTTCCGGAAGTAGGATTGCTAAATCTTTTACGGATCCG
>JACMRP010000122.1 GCA_014376325.1 Pseudobdellovibrionaceae bacterium | reverse complement strand
GGCCGCCTATGAAATTTGCGAAAAGCGCGGATACTACAAGCCGCAAGTCGAACAACCTCAGTACAGTTTATTAGCACGCGAAAAATTTGAAAAAGATGTTCAGCCCGTAGCCAGTCGACTAGGAATGGGCTTAGTCACCTGGAGCCCCCTCGCATCCGGAATGTTGACCGGTAAATACGATGACGGCGTTAAAGAAGGACGATTCGCGCAGATGGATTGGGTGAGGGATTCCTTTTACACGTCTGAAAACATCGAGCGCGTTAAGAAAATGAAGTCGATCGCCGCAGATTTAAATTGCTCTCGATCGCAACTTGCCTTGGCCTGGTTAAACCATCAGCCCGGAATGAGCAGCGTGATCTTGGGGGCCACGCGACTTGAACAGTTGCAAGAAAATCTGGGTGCGCTGAAAGTCAGCATCGACGCGAATGTTGACCAAGAATTGAAAAAACTTTTTAGGATCTAGTGGCCCGAAGAAAGAACTTGTTGTTCTTGCGAAATGTCCGCTCGTTTAGATTTTAATTCCATTTTGACGAGCGTCCCGATCAAGTCTTGAAGCTTTTCAATCGGGGCCAAGTTCGCAGGGAGATCTTCTTTCAACTCCATCGTCAGCACCGGCGTCTGACGTTCGAACCACATATAACGTCCAAGACTTCCCGGGAAGTGTCCGAGGGATTTCCACGGAAGGTAATCGTACTTCGGAAATTTTACTTTGGGTCCGTCGAAATCCAGAACCTTCAGCGGCGTATGGACCGAGACGATGAAATCGGGTTTGAATTCTTCGATATGCTTGAGAGCACATTTTGTTTCTGACTCACTGCCGGCGTTGCTGCCAGGAAATCTTCGAGGATTGGCGCTGGTTTGTTTTTTCCAATAAAGTTGGGCGAGCTTATCCCAATCGCGGGTCGGAAAATTGCGATTTAAATCTGTATTGTTAGCGTTCGTTCTTGTTTTTAAATCAACGCCGTCGGGATTCAGCACTGGAATCACGCGCCAAGAGTTTCGAGGATCAAAACTTTCAAGCCGCTCCATCCAGTAACGTCCGACCGCGCCGGCGGGGGTTTCGTCACCGTGAATTAAACTGAAAACCAGAATTTTTTTTGCGTCCGCATTGCTTGCGTATTTCTCATAATGATAGATTGCTTGGCCCTTGAAGCTCGTGCAACCTTCGTCCATTTGCACCTTGTCGCATGCCTTCTGCAATAGTGCTGTGTCGACCTTGCCTGGAAATGCTTTGAGTGCTTGCATGCATTGACTCGCTAAAGATGGCGTTGGGGAGGGAGTCGGTATCGATGCCGGCGGCGCGGGAATATCCGCGTATGCGCGCGCGCACAGCATATAACAAAAAATGACTAAAACCCGAAATCTCATAAAATCCTTTTTTCCAGTGTTCTCTATTATTGCCATTCCAACGCTCACTCTCAAGACGAGAAAATGGCTGGGCTGGATCTTTTTCTTCGTCCTATAGTGAGAATCGAACAAATCGGACTAAGGTCCAGGGCGATTTCTTCCGTAGAGTATTAGACAGGTCGCATATCTTGCTGGAGGAATTTGATGTTTGAGCGGGGCGGGTTCAGTTTCGTGGCGTTGTTAGTAATTAATCCTATCGTCATATTACTTTTTCAGAACTGCGCTTTGATTCCTGAAACACAGAGCGAGTTCGTCGCTAAATCGGTGGCAAAATCAATGAGCGTTCAGCAGAGAAGCATCAGCTCCGTTAGCGAAGCGATCCCTGTCGCCCTTCCTGAAGTCAGCAAAGAGGCCCTCTCCCATCTGAGCGAGTGTGTTTCGAGTCGTCAGCCCTGCCCCATCGCCACTGTCGAATAGAATTCGATGACGATGGTCTAGATTCGTTCTCTCGATGTTTTTTTGGTTAAAAAGCCCTTGATCTACATAAAACTTACACATATAACTTATCTGTGTAGAAGACATGTAAATCAGAGGTTCATTTATGCCGAAACAGCTTTCCCCCACATCGCCCCTCCCCCTCAGCGCCAAAGAGAAAGCTGTTTTGG
>JACMRP010000121.1 GCA_014376325.1 Pseudobdellovibrionaceae bacterium | reverse complement strand
CACGATGTATTTAAAGCGAAAGTGGGTCTACGCCGCGGTTCCGGGCGCATTGCCTGGCGCGATTCCGGTCACGATCGGCTACGGCGCTGTGAACCCTGACATCTTTAACAGCGAATCTATCTACTTATTCTTGATTCTATTCTTGTGGCAAATGCCCCACTTCTGGGTGCTCGCGATCAAATTCAAAGATGACTACGCAAAAGGCGGGGTGCCTACGCTTCCGGTCGCGATGGGTATTCAAAAAACCTTATTTCAAATCGGTTTGTACACTATTTTGTACGTTGGTGTTGCGATCGCGGCTCCGTGGTTTGTGCACGCAAGCTGGTTGTACTTGCTCGCGGTCATTCCATTCGCGTTCAAGGTGATGCAAGAATTCTTGCGCTATCACAAATCCAACGCCACCGAACGCTGGTTTGCCTTCTTCATGTGGATCAACGTCAGCATGTTGGTCTTCCTATTTGTCCCGGTCATAGACAAATGGAACTTCCTTTTCATTAGCTCAAATTAAGAGTGCCAGGTCCTGTTTCTTGTCGCCTGGCGACAAGAAACAGGACCTGGCACCTATTCTGCGCCTTGGGTTGGCGTTCAAGCACTCACTGCAGTTCCGTTGACGGAATCGCGCAATCAAGGTGTCACGGTAGACAAATCTGTAAAGAACTTGTCTCGTGAGGATGGTTACCAAGCGGGAGACTTAATCGAAGTGACTTTGAACATCCAGTCTGCCGGTGACTTACGTCACATGGCTATGAATGATCCGATTCCGGCTGGAGCAAATATCGTCGCTGATGCGTATGGATACTACAGCTCTGGCCAAAAAAGTTATTCCGGTTACAAATTCTATTTCGAATCACTTTCGAATGGCTCTACGATCGTAAAATACCAGTACCAGTTGAATAATCCGGGCGTATTTAAGCTACCTCCGACTCATGTGATCTCTCGGGATGGATTCTTCTACGGTATCTGCGTTATTGAACGGCAAGCGCCCGCTGACGATGAAGACCGCAAGAAAAATCGTAGAGGGACTGAACATCACAAATCCGGTGGAGGCTCAGTCACTGATCGTCGCGACTTTCGCAGGTGAAGAAGTCGAAATGCCGGGATACACTGAGGTTGCCGTTGAAGTCGCTGAAGCAATCTCTTCTTGGGAGCATTTCGCAATTTTGGCACTGCTTGAAGTCAAAGACTTCCGGGGACAAGACCGTCAGATATCGGAGCGTTTGAATATACCTCTCGGGATCGTGTGGGAATGTTTAGCACGTTTAGAAAAACTAGGAATGGTTTTAAAAGTTCCAGCGACTGGCTGGAAATTGACCGGCAAAAATATGGCAACTTCCGCACAGACTCCAAACGGTGCCTTGCGCGAAGGTCATAGACAGACGATTTTAAAATCCCTCGAATCTTTAGACTCTGATCCCTTAGATCTTCGCGACATGAGTGGAATCACCATGGCCGTGAATAAAGCCAGACTCCCGGAGGCACGAAAAATGATTCAAGATTTTCGCCGTCGACTATCGGCGTTTATGGAAGAAGGCAGTCGGGATTCAGTTTACAGACTGAATATCCAACTTTTTCCGTTCACGAAAGAAAGGTCCCAGTGAAGCAATTCATTTTGATCCTACTTTCAAGCTTGCTTGCGGCTTCTTCGGCGCATGCTGGGCGATTCGGACGCGGTTGGGATAACGGAAATGCCGGCGATGCCTACGTTTCGGAATTTATTCTTTCGGGACGCGACGTTCTTCAACGGTTAGAACTGGTTTTCGAAAAAGATAAAAAGGCTTTTGATACTTCTAAGCTTCGTGCGGCGATTGCGTCGACTGAAGTTGTATCTGAAGAGCACGTATATCTCGACGGGCATGAACGTGATGCCGTTAACTATTATCCGAATGAAAATTTAATTAAAGTAAATCGCTCAAGATGGCGTGAACTTCGACGCTCGACAGAGACGAAGGCGCGTTTGCGACTCGTACTTCACGAGTACATGTGGATCAGTGGCGTCGACGACACAAACTTTCACGAATCGGAGCGGTTGATTGAACTTTTAAATATTGGCAATTACAGCCCGAGTACATGGTGGAACCCGGTGAACCCGATTAACTACGTCGCGACGACCTTGAGTTTTGCGCCGGAAGGTTGCACTTTTACCTCAGGTAAGTTCGACGTTAATAAATCGGAAGAGACCGTGGTATTAGAAACCGCGGGCGACTGTAAAGATGCTTACCGAAAGATCGAATTCGTGAAGTCGACCGGAGTGACTCCGGCAAGCAGCAATGTTCGCGGTTTGTTCCACAGTTACCAAATTAAAGTTTATGACAATAACCAAACGATCAAAGGCGAAATGACCTTCGAACCCGAATGGGGAGCCTGTTTGGTTCCTGAAAGTGGTTCGTGCCGTGGCTCAGGGAAAATGACCTTGGGCGGAGTTGAAATCTTTTTTTGGTTTTTAAGAGATTAGGGGTTCGTTGTGAAATATATTACACTACTAGTGGCAATGATGTTTTCGGGAGCGGCAATGGCCATTTCTGAGTGCGGCGGCAAATCTGCTGGCGGAAGCTGGGTTTCAGTTGTGATTAACACCACTGGGCCAACGGGGATTCCGGATGAAGGAACCGTGACGATTGAAAGAGAAGGCAATAAATTTGGTTATAAATTCGTTCGCGAAGATATCACCCAGTTTTTTGAAAACGAAGACCCTTCGACGGGTACGGCGATGGTGGGATTAGCGGCCTACGTCGAAAAAAATAATCCAGTCTCTGTTCGTTACGTGGGTGAAAACTTCGTCGACATGGATTTAAAAGCCGTTGTTGAGCAAGGCAAAGGCGCAGACGCGAAGGGCAACTTCATGCGCATCTGGCGTGGCCCAGGCTACGACGCAAATTCTCAGTACCAAGTAACGAACGTAGTTTGTTCCGTGTGGACGAATCTTTAGGTGCCAGGTCCTGTTCCTTGTCGCAAGCCGACAAGGAACAGGACCTGGCACTCTTAAATCCGCAGTTCTGCCGGGGTGTCCGGCTGACGAAACGGATGTGCCCGCTGGAAGGCTTCGAGTTTATTGCAGTTGTTATAAACTTGAAGCAGCGTCGGGTATTTTGTTAAGTCCATTTTGAATCTTTCCGCGGTCAACAGTTGCGGGACCAAAAATAAATCAGCCATCGTGATGGTGTCGCCGAAGCAATATTTACCTGCGAATTCCGCCACCGTTTTTTCCATCGCTTCTAAACCTTTGTCGTACCAGTGCCCAATCCAGATCTCTTTGTCTTCGGGTTTGAAGCCATGATTTTTTTCTAGGTAATTTTGAACGCGCAGATTGCCCAGCGGGTGAGTCGACGAATTAATGATCTCGCATGCTTGTCGAATGCGCGCGCGCAGATATGTATTCTTTGTAAGCAGAGCCGGAGTCGGCACAATTTCTTCGAGATACTCTATTATTGCGGAAGAATCTGGAATCGCTTTGCCGTTGTGGATAAGTGTGGGGACACCGCCGGATGGATTTAATTTTAAATATTCCGGCGTCAATTGCTCACCCTTTAAAAGATGAACTGCTTTGTAATCGTACGCGATTTTTTTGATATTGAGGGCAATGCGTGCGCGGTAAGAGGTGGAGCTACGAAAATAGTTGTGTAAAATAAATTCTGTCATACCCTGATAACACTACGATCAATTGGACCGAGTCAAATGGGGATGCGCGATGCAAATGCTGAATAGATCTTTCCAAATTTTCGCAAAGCTGATGGTTTTTAAT
>JACMRP010000120.1 GCA_014376325.1 Pseudobdellovibrionaceae bacterium | reverse complement strand
TGGAATGACTTGTTCAAGAGTCCAAGTGCTACGTTAGCTTGCTGATTCGCTTGCGCTAGTACAGATGTACCCGCTTGCAGTAAAATATTATTTTTAGTCATCTCAGATGTCTCTTCAGCAATGTCGACGTCTTTGATACGGCTATTTGCGGCAGACATATTTTCTACGCTGACTTGGATGTTCGACACGGTTGATGTCAGACGATTCTGAATCGCACCGAAGTCGGCTCGCATCGCAGAGACGGAAATGATCGCGGTA
The DNA here is from genome assembly GCA_014376325.1 of Pseudobdellovibrionaceae bacterium. Next base: position 7,585 of record JACMRP010000120.1, on the reverse strand, counting down.
TCGATCGCCGACAAGGCATTCTGTGCGGAAGCTTTATCCGCAACGCTTGTCAGGTTCACCCCTAAGGCCGCGGAATTCGCGTCTGCTTTAGAAGCATCGAATGAGATTCGGTCAATTTCTGGATTATTTCTAGTACCGACTTGGAAGTCCAAGATAGAACCGACACCCGCAAGAAGTTGAGTTCCGTTGAACTCTGTACCTTCGGCGATACGGTCGATCTCTGAAGTCAGCTGATCGTACTCAACATTCAGGAATTGTCGCTCTGTGGGCCCGACAGTGTCTGAAGCGGCTTGTACGCCCAATTCTCTCAAACGAATTAAGATCGAAGAGATCTCATTCATCGAACCCTCTGCAACTTGCACAAGGGAAATACCGTCTTGGGCATTTCGAGAAGCTTGTTTTAGACCGCGAATCTGTGCTCTGAGGTTTTCAGAGATCGCGAGTCCAGCGGCATCATCACCAGCGCGGTTGATGCGGAAACCCGATGAGAGCCTTTCCATGCTCTTATCGAGACCTAGCTTTGTCCCCCACAGAACTCTCTGTGAATTTAACGAAGCCGTGTTCGTATTAATACGTAAACCCATAATTCCTCCTCCTGAAGATTCACAAGTTTCGATCCTTGAAACTTGGGGCGCCATCTTAGCACCTGAATGGGTAGTTCTCTTAAGCTACTGATCGGCGCGTCTCAGAAATCCTAAAGTGAGATTATCCCTTTATGAGATAATCTAGACTAAAACCCTGTAATTTTACCTGATTTGGCCCGCAAAAGACGCTCTGCCCGGCCCTTTTCGGCCCCCATCGTCATTTTGAGGGGTTTGAGCCGGGCCCGGGCTTTGCTTTTACTGGTGGTACACTCTCAGAAAGGGGCGTTTATGATGAACATTCCGGTGAAAGACAAGAAGATGCAGAAAGCATTCAAGATCCTCGTGGTTTTCGGCCTGTCGTTGGCCATCCAGAGTTTGACTGTCTAATTAGGCTATGTAAGTTTGATTTCCTTATGGAAATCAGAGACCCCGTCCACGGTTCTATCTATTATTCCGATGCCGAAGTAGCCGTCCTAGACACTGCCGAATACCAACGCCTTCGCGCGATCAAGCAACTCGGCTTTGCGGAATTTAGTTTTCCCGGTGCAACTCATAATCGTTATCTACACTCTGTCGGCGTCGCGCACTTAGCGGGACTGGCCTTCGATGCGATCTTTAAGGCACTGCCCTTCACAAAGAATGCGACCCGCCTGCGATTACGCCAGGCCTTTCGGCTGGCATCACTGCTGCACGATGTGGGGCACGGTCCATTAAGTCATACTTCAGAACAAGTCATGCCGATGGTCGAGGCGTTGGACGTGAAGATCTACGAAACCGTGGGTCGACCCGAGCTCCACAAAAACCGTCGCGCGAACCACGAAGATTACACAATAAAATACGTGACCGATTCAAACATCGCGGAAGTTATCCGTGCGCGCTTCCCTGACGTTAGTCCAGTGCACGTCGCTTGTCTGATCGATAAATCGCTGATCTGCCCTGATGATTTTTTTATGGATAATGGAATTGATTACCGTCCTATATTAAGTCAGTTGGTCAGTTCTGAACTCGACGTCGATCGTATGGATTATTTAGAACGCGATTCGCTGTTCTGCGGAACGAACTACGGAAAGATCGATCTTGCGTGGATTCTGCAGAATATGTCCACTCACCTGCACGAGGGCAAGATGTACTTGGCGCTGAACCGCCGGGCATTGTATGCGTTTGATGACTTTTTGATTTCTCGTCATCATATGTACCTGATGGTTTATTTCCATCACAAGAGCATCATTTACGAAGAGATGCTGAACAAATACCTGATGTCGAAGGACTGCTCTTTCGTCCTGCCCGCCGACATCAACGAGTATACGAAGTACAACGACTATAAGTTGCACGAGCATTTAGCGAGTTCACCGAATGCGTGGGCGCAACGAATTTCGCAGCGTCGGCCTTACAAAGTCTTGATGGAACTTCACAACACGTCGGAAGACCGCAGGGCCGAGACCATCAAAAAGAAACTAGAATCCGAAGGCATCGACACGATCTGGGCGAGCTCCAAGACTCGACTGTCGAAGTACCACACGGCTTCGCCCGAAGACCGAGCGATGCAAATCTTCGTCGTCGACCAATACGACCGCTGGGACAAACCAGCCCCGATCGACAAATCCACCGAAATCTTTTCGCGTTACGAAGGCGCGCGCATCATCGACCGCCTCTACGTAGCCCCAGAAAACTACGCCGACGCCGAAAAACTTCTCACCGAATCTTAGGAATCTTAGGTACGCCCTTCTTTTTGGGCATGCGATGCGTAATTTTATCCGGCAGAGCTCCGAGCATCGGAACGACGCCCTTGCCTAGGTAATAACTTCATAAGGTTATGCAGCGAATTTCGTTCTCAAGTTTAAAATCTACAAGACGAATCACATTCAAAGCCTCATAACCAACGGATGGAGCGCACGCAGTAAATTTACAAGCGCGGCTCACGCTCTACGTTTTAGGAATATAGGGTATTCCGCGGAGGCTATCGTTATTAAGGTTTCACTCCTGTAGGTTCCGCACATCAACAAACCTGAGGAGGTTTTAAATGAATTCATCCAACGCAATCTTAAAGCAAGTTTCCCGTCGTCAATTTCTAAAACTGAGCGCAATGGCCGCTGCCGGAACTTTGGTCGCGATCACGACTGCTCCGACTCGTGCATTCGCGGCTGAGGGTGTCTTATCCGCAAACATTTCACGAAATCACGGACACGTTTTTGTGGCGACATCGAAAGATCTTTTAGCTGCGGGCGCAAACGACCACGACATCCAGGGAACTTCATCACACCCGCACACCGTTACTATCACGGCAGAAATCTTAGCGACGCTGCAAAAAACTAAAGTCGTCGACGTAGACTCGTCCGAAGACGCAGGTCACTCGCACACCGTCCGCCTAGCAATCGCTTAAGGTACGCCCTTCTTTTTGGGCAAGCGGCGCATTATTATGGCCGCAATGTCTTTTCGGGTAGGAGAGGCTCGATCAATTCTTGATCGGGCCATGGCTTCTGATCTACGACGCTCATGTCGTCCATCAGCGCTAGCTTTAAAATGTGTTTCATTGCTGGGTCTACTATCCAGCCGCTCATGACTCTTAAACTCATCGAGTATTTCGTGAAATAAACATCTGTGAACAGTTTTACGTAGATGATTCTGCCATCCGGAATCTTGTAGACGAAACTATAAGGATCTCCACCAAAGTTTTTTTGATTTGCGCCGGTTATAGCGTAATCGACCATCGCCGTTCCGGAGGTTACAGAAATGCTTCCTTCGAGTGCCACGCGGTTCTCGACCGCAGTCGAAATTCGAATTCGCTGTAATTGCGTTTTGCTCTCAAAAATATAGCCCGTGTAGATACCAGCAATACCTGTATCTACTTCTTCTGGTTTCGCAGATGTTCTTGGTAGTTTAAGTGGCGTCGTTCGCCGCTCTAAATCAGCGAAAGAAATTGGCGCCTTCCCTGACTGAAAAAAACTTTCGATACGCGATAGATCAGAGGCTTGAACTTCCGTCGGTTTAGAAACCGGCTCTGCAGGCTTGTTGACTACTGGGAGTTGAGGTTCCGCGACCGCTTTGGTCTCATCAGACTCAGTCATGGAGGCTGGAGCCCCGTGCTTCAACAAACTTACTCCCGAGCTATCCTTCACCAGAGGTTTTTCGGGTTTCTTCTCGAAGTATTTCCCTAACCAAAGTCCGATAATAATAACGAGCGCTATCGCGATGAATTTTTGAGCCAAGAGGTCTCCTCCTTCGTGTCCCGAAGTACAAGGACACTCAGTATCTTCCAACAAAGCAATTCTAAAAGGTACGCCATTCTTATCTGGTACGCGGCGTGCAATTTTCTCTGTCAGAAATTACTGCGAGGAAACTAACGTGCCTAGAAAAAATAGAATCCGTAGTTCGGAGTTCCCATATCATATATCGGCAAGGTGTAACAATAAGGACTGGTTTGCAATTCCACTCGATGAGGTCTGGGAAATCTTCTCCCGCTATCTTTATTTTATCACGATCGCTTACGGTGTTGAGATTCACGCTTTCGTATTGATGAATAATCATTACCATCTTATCTTGAGCACTCCAAAATCCAACATTGAAGAAGCAATGTGCTACCTTCAGCGTGAAACCAGCCGCTGCCTTGGTCAAGCCAGTGACCGAATAAATCATAACTTCGGCGGCGCTTACAATGCCTGCCTCATCACAGATTTAAATTACTATAGCAACGTATATAAATACGCTTTAAGAAATCCCATCAGCGCGGGGATCGCTCAAAGTGTGGAAGAATACGCCTACTCTACTTTACGCGGCCTCCTTGGCTTCGAGCATTTATCAATACCCACATTTGCTAATGAAGAGCTCTTCATTTCTACCGAACGCACTCTGTATTGGCTTAATTCGCCGCCTCGGATAGACGACAATGAACTTATTAGAAAAGCGCTGAAACGCCGTGAGTTTCAGATCAAACGCTGCCGGAAATCCGGCAAAAAACCGTCGTCTGAAGAATTCCGGATATTATGAAGCGCTGCATGCCCAAAAAGAAGGGCGTACCTAAGAGAGTTTGAGGTGTTGGCCGGTCATGCTTGCGCCCATTGGGCTTACTAGGAAGCTGACTGTTTGGCTGATTTTGTCGGGTTCGGTTATTTTTGTTGTTGGGTCTGTGGTTTTTAGTTTTTCTAGGGCTTCTTTGATGGATTTTGAATCTGGGTCGTGGGCTAAAATGTATTCTTCCGTGAGCGCTAGCGACAAGATGTTGACCGTGATGTTGAATTCGCTGACTTGTTTAGCGAGCGCCGAGGCGAAGTTGATCAAGCCCGATCTTACCGCGTGGACGACCACGTCTTCTTTTATTTTTGCGACCGGTGAGTCGTTCAGGAAATAAATGATTCTTCCGCGCTTGCGGCTTTTGAAAAATGCCAACACGCCTTGTGTCAGGATCAACGTGCTTTTCAGATGTCTATCTAACATCAGGTCCAAACCTTCGATGCCGTCCAAGGTTCCATCAATCGTTAGCGGCGTCGGTTTGTTCACCATCTGCGCGTCGATAAAAATATCTAAGCCACCGAAAACTTGCGAGGCTTTGCCGATCGTGTCTTTGATGTTCGCGGTGGTCGATAAATCTGTCGGGATTACCGAGGCCCTGCCGAACTTGTCGTTGATTTCGCGAGCGTCGTTGATCTGACTTATGAACGCGGAATGAACGGACTTATCGGGATCCAGAATAATGCAATCGGCACCCATGCGGGTTAGTCCCATCACGACGCTTGAAACCGTGCTGCTCATGGGACCCGCGATCAGCGCAACCCTTTGGTGAAGATTCAAACCTAGTTGCAAACGACTAATCCATTCTTTCGATAATGACCGCGATCCCCTGCCCGCCGCCGATGCATGCGCTGCCGAGTGCATACTTCGCTTTGCGACGATGAAGTTCGTAAACCAAATGATTCATGATGCGTGTGCCGGAGGCGCCCAAAGGATGACCAACCGCAATCGCGCCACCGTTCACGTTGGTTTTTTCTGGATTCAGTTTTAATTCTTTTTGCACCGACAAGTACTGAGCGGCGAAGGCCTCATTTACTTCGACAAGATCCATTTGCTCTAAAGTCATTCCCGCTTTTTGCAATGCTAAACGGGAGGCGCCCGCAGGGCCGATTCCCATGATCGAAGGATCGCAGCCGACCGATGCGTACGCGATGATGCGGGCGAGAGGTTTCATGCCGAGTTCTTTCGCTTTCGATTCGCCCATCAGCAGCGAACAGGCCGCACCGTCGACGATACCCGATGATCCCGCGGCGGTGACGATGCCGTCTTTTTTGAAAACGGGCTTTAGCTGACCCAGCTTTTCAAGCGTCGTTTCTGGACGAGGATGTTCGTCTTTGTCTAAAACCAAAGGACCTTTTTTTGTTTCGACGGTGTAGGGGCTCATTTCAATATTGAAATCGCAACGCTCTAACGCCGCTTTGTAGCGCTGTTGTGATTGGTAAGAATAACGATCGGCTTCTTCGCGCGAAATTGAATACTTCACGGCAAGATTTTCCGCGGTGATCGCCATCGGCGTCTTCGTGTAAGCGTCAGTTAACGCGGCCGTCATGTAATCTTCAAGCTCGCCGTTGCCCATGCGGATTCCGCCGAAGCGCATTCCGCGAGCAATGTACGGAATTTGCGACATCTGCTCGGTGCCGCCAGCAAGGATGGTGGTTGCTTCTCCGGTTTGGATCATTTGCACTGCCGACGTCCACGATTGAAAGCCGCTACCGCACAATCGATTCACCGCAAGCGCGCCGATATTAGCGGGAACACCGGCCTTCAGACCGATGTGACGAGGGACATAGATCGCGTCCGGACCAGACTGAATCACGTTACCGAAAATGACGTGATCCACTTTCTCTGGCGATAGGCCGGCTTGCTCCAAGGTGGCTTTTGCGGAAGCGACACCGAGGTCCGTTGCTGATGCATCTTTCAGAGTTCCGCCGAAGCTTCCGAAAGGAGTTCTTTTTCCAGAGATAAATACAACTTTTTCCATCTGGTAAGCCTAATTGAAACTCCCGGATTGCGTCAACTATTCCGCAGTTTATTTCGTTGTCTAGTTCGTGGAGTGAATGCTTCAATAGTTGCGATGACAATTCACAAAGAAAAACATGACTCGCCGATCGGCAAATCCGTCCCCCGCAAAGAGGGTCCGCGCAAATTGACCGGTCGATCAAAATACATCGACGACATTGTGTTTGAAAACTGCCTGTACGGCGCGACGATCCGCTCAACGATCGCGCGCGGACGCATCTTAAAAATAAATTTCGGTGAAGGCATCCCGTGGGACGAATTCACGATCGTTACGGCAAAAGACATCCCAGGTCAAAATCACGTGGCATTGATACTGCAGGATCAACCCTTCTTAGCCGATACCGAAATCCATCATCCAGAAGAGCCGATTGTGTTGATCGCGCATAAAGATAAATACTTGGTGGAACGAGCGAAGCTTGCAATCAAGATCGACTATGAAAAGTTACCCGCCGTTTTCACGATCAACGATTCCCTGGCGGCTCAAAACGTTATTTGGGGAGACAATAATATTTTTAAATCTTATCTCCTAGAAAAAGGCGATATCGAAAGCGTTTGGGCAAAAGCAGATTTCATCATAGAGGACGAATACGAAACTGGCGCGCAAGAGCAACTCTATATAGAAAATAACGGAATGGTCGCCCTTGCGAATCCTGAAGAAGGCGTGACCATCTGGGGCTCTATGCAATGTCCCTACTACGTTCATAAAGCATTGCTGCCATTGTTCAATCTGCCGGAAGATAAAATTCGCATCATCCAGGCCGAAACCGGTGGCGGATTTGGCGGCAAAGAAGAGTACCCGTCGATTCTGGCGGGACATGCGGCATTACTTGCTTGGAAATCTGGCAAGACCGTAAAAATTATTTATGACCGCGCAGAAGATATGGTCGCTACGACGAAACGCCATCCGTCCCGGACGCGACACAAAACCGCCGTTCGTAAAGACGGTAAGATTTTAGGAATGGATATTCAGTTCGTCA
>JACMRP010000119.1 GCA_014376325.1 Pseudobdellovibrionaceae bacterium | reverse complement strand
GTTTTGATTTCAACATTCGATGAAAGCGGTGCGAGTTCTAGAAATCAAATCTACACCAGCATCGTCGGACCTGCCGTCCGACCCGGTGAGGTGGCGGCTGGACTTAATATTTACAGCGTACTAAAACTCATCGAAGAAAACTGGAATATTGGCGATCTGGGCAGAAACGATGCGAACGCTCCTTCGATTCCGAATATCTGGCAGTAATCGAACAGGCGGGGCATTGAGTTTATTACCCAGAAACATTGCATGAAGATTACGTTTGTATTGCATGGAGCTTCTGGATTTTAGCGGGTCTTTCACTCGACTATCATCTCAGAAAATGAGGGACCGCCATCGTGAAAACAGTTTTTACTTTTTTGGTATTGATTCTGACGTCTCTGAATGCTTCGGCCTTTAAGGAAAAAGCTAAATTCGATCGAGCGTCACCCAGTCGGCGAGGTTGTGCCGCCAATATTTCCCATCAGGATGAGCAGCCAGTAAAAGAGTTCATCCTTAAGTTTGAAGATACTGACCAGAAATATCATCGCGCTAAAAATCGCGACGTGAATGACCGCGCCCAGGGTGTAGCCAAGCGCAAAATTCCTTGAAAGAAGAAGATTGCCGATGAGTTCCCCCATCGTTGTGCATACAAGCATCGGGATCCAATAATGGGCGTTAAGTCGAGGGAGGTTTTTCAAAGTGGACGGGTCAACACGAAGGCGGACCAGAAAAGTACGGTTCTGGAAACGTTCGTCCAGAAGTAAAGACCGACGATGACGAGCAAGCCTGCACCGAAAAGAACGGCACTTCCGGCATAACCAAAGCCCATCGAATCCGAAGTCCAATCGCCCAGCGCGGTACCGAGTGTCTGCGAAAACATGATAGTCACCCAATAAAAGATTTCCGCCTTGGGAGTCGTAATGGAGCGAACCGATATTGTTCCGAGGGTTCTGTACCAAACAATCAGTGAGCCAGCCAAAAGCAGAGACAAAAGTGCGGAGCAACCTGCATATCCGATGCTGAGCGAGCGGGTGGAAAAGTCGGCGAGGGTCGTGCCCACCGTCGTTGTCGCGATGATCGTGAACCAATAGATCGCGGGATGAAATTTCGCGGATTTGATCTGCATCCAGACGGCCGCGACGAAAATAACCGCAAAGATGGCGGTACCCACAAGATAACCCAGATTCATCGACATCGAAACGGCGTCGCCCCCGGTTTCACCGAGTGTGGTCGCGGCGATTTTGATGATCCAAAAAAGAAGAGTTAATTCGGGGACCTTGCTTTGATTTGCTGAGTAAGCGTCTGTTTTCATTTTTCTCCCTGCTGGCATGAGTATTCTCTAGTTACATTGCTGGAAGATTGCATGCGCATTGCATGGGGATAAAAAACCCGTTGGTCACGCAATATATTTGCAAGACCGACGGGTTTAAAAAGGCAGGAAAGTGGTTACCCTAAATGTCGTATCGTCCTAAGTTCATGACTTTTGTCCAAGCCATCGCAAAATCATTTACGAATTTTTCTTTCGCGTCGGCACTCGCGTACACTTCGGAAACGGCCCTGAGCAGCGAGTTCGAACCAAACACCAGGTCGGCCCGCGTCGCCGTAAAACGCAACGCTTTTGATTTGCGATCGCGGCCCTCGTATTGATCCTTGCTCTGTGACGTCGCCTTCCATTCGATGTTCATGTCCAATAGGGTGACGAAGAAGTCATTGCTGAGCGTTTCTTTTTTGTCAGTGAAAACTCCGTCTTTGCTTCCGCCGGTGTTTGCGCCGAGCATTCGCAGTCCGCCTGTCAGCGCCGTCATTTCTGGAGCGGTCAGCATCAGCAGCTGCGCACGGTCCAGCAAAAATTCTTCACCAGGAACTGCGTACTTTGCCTTCGTAAAGTTCCGGAAGCCGTCTGCATGCGGTTCAAGAACGGTGAACGAATGCACGTCGGTCTGCGCTTGGCTTGCGTCCGTGCGTCCCGGAGTAAATGCAAGCTCGACACTGAACCCCGCGTTCTTCGCGCCAAGTTCGACGGCGACATTGCCACCTAAAACGATAAGATCCGCGAGCGAAATCTTCTTTCCGCCATTAGAAGTTTGATTGAAGGTGTTCTGAACTTGCTCGAGAGTCTTCAAAACTTTGGCCAGCTTCGCAGGTTCGTTCGCGACCCAGTCTTTTTGGGGAGCCAGACGAATGCGCGCGCCGTTGGTGCCGCCGCGTTTATCTGAACCACGAAAGGTGGAAGCTGATGCCCACGCGGTCGAAACCAATTCAGAAACCGAAAGTCCGCTCGCCAAGATTTTTGATTTTAAATCTTGAACGTCCGCTTTATCGATCAGCGAGTGATCCACCGCAGGGACCGGATCTTGCCAAATAAGTTCTTCGCTTGGAACTTCGGGGCCTAAGTAACGGGCTCGCGGTCCCATGTCCCGATGGGTCAGTTTAAACCACGCACGCGCAAAAGCATCCGCGAACTGATCGGGATTCTTCAGGAACCGGCGCGAGATTTCTGCGTAGGCTGGATCCATTCGAAGTGCGATATCGCTGGTGAGCATCGTTGGTAGATGCATTTTATTTTTATCGTGAGCATCCGGAATATTCGCCGTCGCATTCTTTGCAACCCACTGGTGCGCTCCGGCCGGACTTTTTGTTAGCTCCCATTCAAAGCCAAAAAGATTTTTGAAATAATCCATGCTCCACTTCGTCGGCGTCGAAGTCCACGTGACTTCAAGACCGCTGGTAATCGTGTCGGCCCCGTGACCCTTGCCGTAGCTATTTTTCCAACCAAAGCCCATCTCCTCTAGGTCGTTGGCTTCGGGCTCGGACGCAACGTGTTTTGCATCGGCCGCGCCATGAGTTTTTCCGAAGGTATGTCCGCCGGCAATCAACGCCACGGTTTCTTCGTCGTCCATCGCCATGCGCGCGAAAGTATCACGGATGTCGCGGGCAGAGGCCACCGGATCGGGTTTCCCGTCTGGACCTTCAGGGTTCACGTAAATTAATCCCATCTGTACGGCCGCGAGTGGATTTTCTAAATCCCGCGTGTGCGAGACTTCGCTGTCGTCGTCTTTGACCAGCACGCCGTGCTTTTCCGCAACGCCGGGTGAGCCCTTCGAGTAACGCTCATCGCCGCCGAGCCATTTTTTTTCTGAGCCCCAGTTAACGTCTTGATCAGTTTCCCAAACATCTTCGCGTCCGCCGCCAAAACCAAAGGTTTTTAAGCCCATCGTTTCGAGCGCCACATTTCCGGTCAAGATCATCAAATCTGCCCAAGAAATTTTGCTGCCGTATTTTTGTTTGATTGGCCAAAGCAGTCTTCGGGCCTTATCAAGACTGACATTGTCCGGCCAAGAATTTAGCGGTGCAAAACGCTGTTGCCCGCGTCCAGCACCCCCGCGTCCATCGCCGATGCGGTAAGTGCCCGCGCTATGCCAGGCCAAGCGAATGAACAACGGACCATAATGTCCGAAGTCCGCCGGCCACCAGTCTTGTGAATCGGTCATCAGTGACGCGAGATCTTTCTTAAGACCCGCGTAGTCTAAAGTTTTGAATTTTTCTGCGTAGTTAAAATCTGGATTCATCGGATTTGATTTCGAAGAATGTTGGTGCAGGATTTCAACTTTGAGTCTTTTTGGCCACCAATCTTTGGTCGTCGTTTCGCCGCCGCTGGTTGCCTTATTGTGAAATGGACATTTAGGTTCGTTGCTCATGATCTTGGACCTTTCTTTCTTAAACTAATTTCAGAGTTACGTCGATGTTTCCGCGAGTGGCGTTTGAATAAGGGCACACGGTGTGCGCTTTATCGATTAGCGCTTGGGCCGCGGATTTATCCATGCCGGGCAGGGCGATTTCTAGTTCTGCTTCAATCCCAAAACCTTGGGATATTTGTCCGATGCCGACTTTTCCGGTGATCGCGAAGCCATCCGGCAATTTTATTTTCTGCTGACTGGCAACGAGCTTCATCGCTCCGACAAAACACGCGGCGTACCCGGCAGCGAAAAGTTGCTCGGGATTGGTGCCGCTTCCGCCTGCTCCGCCAAGCTCTTTCGGGGTTGAAAGCTGGACGCTTAGCGCGCCGTCGTTTGAAACGGCGTTTCCGTCACGCCCGCCGGTTGCGGTTGCCGAGGCTCGGTATACGACTTTTTCGATTTTCATAGAGAACTCCTTCATGGTTGTTTTTGTTTCTTCTTAATACTCGGTTTACTTAGCCTACAAGTATATTTGATTAATACTACAAATATGATAGCTTTTAACTATGATACATAATTGGCTGACTTTAAGGGATTTACAGTACGTGATCGCGGTCGCGAAGCATGAGCATTTTGGGCGCGCTGCCAAAGAATGCCACATTAGCCAGCCATCGCTCAGCACGCAGATTAAAAAAATCGAAGATTATTTAGGCGTGGCCCTATTCGAACGGACGAACCGGAGGGTGTCGACCACTTCTGCCGGAAGAAAAATGGCGGTCCAAGCACTGATCATCATGGACGAGGCGCAAAAAATCCCGGCCCTGCTCGGAGAGGAAAACTCGACTCAATTTAAGACACTAAAGCTTGGCGTGATCGCTTCGCTTTCGCCGTACGTTCCGTTTGCGATTGCGGATGTCAAAAAGGCCTTTCCGAAGACCTCTTTAAGTTTGCACGAAGGCACCACTGAAAATTTACTGGAGGATCTAAAGTCCGGCACTTTAGACGCCGTCATCGCGGCCGATACCGTCGACGATCCGACGGTCAAAGTACGGCCTTTGTTTTTTGAGCCCTTCCTGCTTGCCGCGCCGAAGGGTCACGCAATTTTGCAGCGGGCGAAGTTAAAGCCATCAGATCTGAATGCTTCGGACATGGTTCTGTTAGAAGAAGGCCACTGTCTTCGGGAACAGACCGTCGATATCTGCCCGGTCAATCGCAGGGGCAACATTCAGTCGTTTCATGCAAACAGTATCGAAACCTTAAGACATCTGGTCGCAAGCGGCGCCGGATATACTTTGTTGCCCGAGCTTGCGACCAAGGATCCCGCGATGAAGAGTTTGATATCTTACGTAAGGTTCGAAAATGCCAAAGTCGGGCGGGAGATAGTGCTGCTCTGCCGACGGCATTCGGCCGGGTTGCCCTCTTTTCAAGGACTCCATAAGGCGCTCTCGGGGACGAAGGTTTAAGAGAATACCGAAATTTTTGGGTCAGACCGAACCACACGCAGCCAGACCAAATATACCGCACAAGCTAAAGCGACGAACAGTGCTGATCCTATCACTAAAAATTGAAAGTCTTGCGTCGACGGCAGGAGAGCGCCTGCGCCGTACAAAACCAAGGTCGCTATGCCGGTAAGTGCCGATGCAAAGCCATTGACCTCTCCGCGGGTTTCCGGCGAAATGCCGACCTGACGGATCTGCGTTTCGCCAAGACTGAAGCCGTAAAGTCCGACTCTGGATAACAGAATGAAAACCAGAAATCCCACTTGACCGGCAATGCCGCCGGAAAAGAAAAATGCGAGAGCGATCAGAACCGTCGCTGTTTGGTAAATGATAAAATTTCTGGTTCCGTTCAGTAAACCCCAGCGTCTGATTGCCCATGGAAAAATGGCGGTGGCAATAAGTCCGAAAAACGCCCCACCGCCGCGAAATGCACCGATTGCCCACTCGGGCAATTGCCAACCGTCTTTCAAGTAGGCAGTCAGTAGCACGCCGTGCGGACTTAAAACCGAAAGCCAAAGAATCGAATACGCAAGGGCCGCGAGCGCAATCGGCTCTCGGAAGAACGCTCGCCACCCGTGCGTGAGCTTGCTCCACAAGGCGGTTTTTGCTTGCTCGGATGTTTGGACTTTTTTTGTAATTAAATCTGGGCGTTCATTGAAAACCGATTTCAATAGCACCAACTCCGGGAAGAAAGAGACCACGTTCCAAAGTGCGATGAGTATAAACCCAGCGAGGAGGTTCGGTTGATCCACTAACAATAACAATCCAGCAATGACGGGCGCTCCGACTTCGGTCAGCAAATCTACTTGCCGAAGTCGACTGTTGAACGAAGTCAGTTCTGCTTCGGCGAGTCCCGAGGGGACAAGGTCATTCGCGATGGCGATGTCCATGAAGGTGCTGCCAAGATTCGCGAGAATGCCGCCGAAGACGAGACTAATAAAAAGAATCGCAAGCGGGGCCGCAAGCTCGCCGTGGATGACGAAATAAAAACCAGCGATGGACGCTGCGCCCAGAATCACGCCCACAAGCTGAAGAAAAATTCCGAGTTTTGCCGCGGAAAATCTGTTCATGCGATCGATCTGCGACGCGAGTTTCGGCAGGATCAGAACTCCGGCAAGGCGAACCAAGAAATAATAAAACGCGGCAATTCTAAGTTGATCCGGAAAGAGTTTGAGCAAAACAAGCGGGACTGCAAAATCCCAAGCTTGATCTCCAGAGCGGGTGAGCAGTCGTCCTAGCAGAAGTTTTGATTTTAAATCGAGTATCCTCATTTGATGAAACTTCGCATGATGCTAATCAGTTCTTCCCCAGCTTC
>JACMRP010000118.1 GCA_014376325.1 Pseudobdellovibrionaceae bacterium | reverse complement strand
CCCCGATTGCATGGATGCAGGAAGAAGTGCGGAGCAATCCGATTTTTCCTATTCGCTTCGGCGGATTTTTGCGCCTAGGGCTGACAGTTTTGATTCTAGTTTTTCGTAGCCGCGGTCTAGATGATAGATTCGGTTTACGAGCGTTTCGCCTTTTGCTACTAGGCCCGCTAGTACTAAACTTGCGCTCGCACGCAAGTCTGTTGCCATCACTGGGGCTGCAGTCAGGCTATCGGGTTTGCCTCTGACTACTGCCACTCGGCTTTTCGGGGTGATGTCTGCGCCCAAACGGATTAATTCGTTTACGTGCATGAAGCGGTTTTCGAAAATGGTTTCTGAAATCACGCTTGTGCCGTTTGCAACTGACATCAAAGCCATGAATTGCGCTTGAAGATCTGTCGGGAACAATGGGTGCGGTGCCGTCGTTATGTCGACGGCTTCCCAGCTTTGAGTTTTAAACACCGTCATTGAAGTTTTTGTCGTTTCGATTTTAAAACCGGATTCACGCATTTTTAAAATCAGCGCTTCCAGATGCGCCGGCGAACATTTTTCGACAGTGACTTCGCCTTTTGTGATGGCGCCCGCGATCAATAACGTTCCGGCTTCGATTCGATCTGCCATGATCGAGTGTTCTGCGGGCTTTAATTTATCAACACCTTCGATTATGATGATGCTCGTACCGTGGCCCGTAATCTTAGCACCCATCTTGATGAGGTATTCTGCAAGGTCGACGATCTCTGGTTCTTTTGCGGCGTTTTCTAGAATCGTTTTACCTTGGGCCAGCGTCGCCGCCATCATGACGTTTTCGGTTCCGCCAACGGTGCAAGTTTCAAATAAGATGGTTCCGCCCTGAAGACGTTTCGCCGCTGCATGAACGTAACCTTCCTTCAGCGTGATTTCAGCGCCGAGGGCTTTCATGCCGTCTAAATGCAAATCGATTGGGCGCGTGCCGATCGCGCAACCGCCGGGCATTGAAACAACCGCTTCGCCGTATTTAGTTAGGATCGGTCCCAAACACAAAATACTCGCGCGCATTTTACGAACTAAATCATAATGGGCTTCGATGGATTGAAGTTTTACAACCTTTACGCGGAAAACGTCGCCGTCCCAACGAGTTTCACAACCGAGGCTCTGCAGCAAGTCCGCAGTCGATTCAATGTCTTTCAATCTCGGGACGTTATGGAAAACGTGTTCACCTTCCGCAAGCAAGGTCGAAAAAAGAATCGGCAAGGCCGCGTTCTTTGCGCCACTTGTAGCGACTTTTCCATTTAGACTTGCACCACTTGTAACCAACATTTTATCCATTTTTTTCTCCTCTGATAACGCGGTCTAAACCCGAAAGATCTTTGACGACGTCTACTTTAGAAAAGACTTTGAGCTGTTCGAAGTGTCTTTTCATTTCTGAGCCTTGGGCCATTCCCATTTCCATCACCACGATGGCTTTTTCATTTAAAAAAGGTGCGAACTTTGATGACCAATCCCGCAAAAAAGCTAACCCGTTGTCCTTCGCGAAAAGTGCGGTGGATGGTTCAAATTTTTTAACGTTGTCTTCAACGTCGTTATCATCGCTGGCGATGTATGGAGGATTCGAGACTAAAATATCAATTTTGCCAAGCTCGCGATCCATCGTACCCGCATCTGCTTGAACGAAATCAACCCGATCAGCAACCGAAAGGTTTTCGGCGTTTGCTTTTGCGACATCTAAGGCTTGTTCAGAAATATCGACGGCGGTCAGCCGGCTGTTCGGAATTTTCTTAAGTAGCGTCAGGCCGATGCAGCCGGAGCCAGTACCTAAATCTACGATGTTGTAATTACCTTGAGGATTCTCTTCTACCCACTGCAAAACTTTTTCTACCAAGTGTTCGGTCTCTGGACGGGGAATTAGTACCGACGAGTTTACTTTGAATGTAGATCCGTAAAAATCTTTGTTTTCCATGATGTAGGCGACGGGCTCGCCCTGTGCACGACGACGAACAAGTTCCCGACACGCGCTAAGTTCTTCATCGGACAATGGCTGATCAAATTTCAAATATAATTGGATGCGTTCTAACTTTAAGGCATGAGCTAAAAGCAACTCGGCATCGAGCCGAGGTGATTCCAGTTTTTTGTCTTTAAAAAACTGAGTAGACTTATCTAGGACTTCTTTTAGTTTCATTCTTTAACTTTGTTGTCTGACTTCGCTGTCTAACTTTTTAAACTGCGGAGGTTTGCTTCTTCAAGGCCTCTGCTTGGAAGTTAGCAACGAGTGGGTCAATCAGCAACTCAAAACCGCCGCTCATGACCTGGTCCAGTTGATGGATTGTAAGGCCTATACGGTGATCCGTAATCCGAGTCTGCGGAAAATTGTAAGTACGAATACGCTCTGAACGATCGCCGGTTCCGATCTGCTCTAGGCGGGCATCGGATGCCTCTTTAAGAACTTTGTCGTCTTCAATTTGCTGCAGTTTTGCGTATAAAATCTGAAACGCACGCTCTTTGTTAGAAGTCTGCGACTTACCTTCTTGGCATTTTACATCGATGCCGGTTGGCAAATGCACGACACGTACTGCGGATTCAGTTCTGTTCACGGACTGACCGCCCGAACCTTGCGATCGCATGGTCTCGATACGGATTTCATTCATGTTGATTTTGATTTCGTTGATTTCAACTTCGGGAATGACCGCCACGGTCACAGTCGAAGTATGAATTCGTCCCGCTGACTCTGTCTTAGGCACGCGTTGCACTCGATGAACGCCCGATTCGTATTTTAGTTTGCTGTAGACAGATTCGCCAGATACCGAGGCGATAATCTCTTTGGCTCCGCCCACGTTGCCTTCAGAGAACGAAAGCATTTCGACCTTCCAACCCAAACCACCTGCATAGTAAACGTAGCCGCGAAACAATTCGTCTGCGAATAAAGACGCTTCGTCGCCGCCGGCGCCAGCACGAATTTCTAGGATGATATTCTTGTCGTCTTTAGGATCTTTAGGAATTAACAGGATTTTTAAACGTTCTTCCAACGCGGGGACTTCCGCTTCGAGTTCTTTGAGCTCTTCACGGATCATTTCGCGCATTTCTTGATCTTGCTCAGCAGTTAAGAGTTCTTTGCTGGCTTTTAAGTTGGCGCTTTTCTTTTTGTAGTCACGATAAACCAGAACGACCTTTTCCAGGTCTGCTAGCTCTTTCATAAAAGAACGGTACTGCTTCTGATCCGCAGCAATGTCTGGTCTTTGCAGCTGCAAATTTACCTGTTCGTAGCGGGATTCAACTTCGGCAAGTTTCGAATACATCTTTGAAGCCTCTTGAATGATGTCGGGCTTAAGCGGCCCGCATGTTCCTTGATGTCATACCCAGAAAAAACAAATGCGGTCTCAGTGGACCGCATTGCCAAGCAATAGTCCTCCAGCGAATAGTGGAGGTATGCGTAGTTATTTTCTGCCGTATTTTTTCTTGAAACGATCGATACGACCTTCGGTATCCATGATACGCTGTTTGCCGGTGTAGAATGGGTGAGATTCAGATGAAATCTCTACTTTAATCATTGGATAATCTTTGCCGTCTTCCCATTTAACAGTCTCTGAAGAATGCATGGTAGAAGTGCCTAAGAAGCTGTAATCACAAGAAATATCCTTGAAGACGACAGTGTTTATTTTTGGATGAAGATCTTTTTTCATGACCTATTCCCTTTTCATTGAGAGGTATTAAGTGAGCCTAAACGTTCAATATTATTGGCAGTAAGGTTCGATTTTGTAACACAGAGGGTTCAGGACTGTCTATGAGAAAGAGCTAATTTTTTAAGCGCGCTTCTTACCCATATAATTCAAAACAGTCGGATCTCTTCGCCCCCATAAATCACGAAAACGAAGAGTATTTAAGCACTTAGCCCTGGCCCCCCATAGCCTTCAGGAAATCGCTGTTGGTTTTCGTTGCTGAAACTTTGTCCAACAAGAATTCCATCGCGTCCAGAACGTTCATTGGAGCCAGAACTTTACGGAGGATCCAAAGTCGGTTTAGGTCGCCTTTTTCGATCAGCAAGTCCTCTTTACGAGTGCCGGATTTGTTGATGTCCATACAAGGGAATATGCGTTTTTCCATCAACTTGCGATCCAAGTGGATTTCCGAATTGCCGGTTCCTTTGAATTCCTCGAAAATTACTTCATCCATACGCGATCCGGTATCGACCAATGCCGTTGCGATGATCGTTAATGATCCACCTTCTTCGATATTCCTTGCGGCACCGAAGAAACGTTTTGGTTTATGAAGTGCGTTTGAATCCACACCGCCCGATAGAATCTTTCCTGAAGGCGGAACGACTGTGTTGTACGCGCGTGCCAATCGAGTGATCGAATCTAGCAAGATGACGACGTCGTGTTTGTGTTCCACGAGACGCTTTGCTTTTTCAATAACCATTTCTGCAACCTGAACGTGACGAGTTGGAGGTTCATCGAAAGTCGAAGAAATAACTTCGCCTTTTACCGTCCGCTGCATATCGGTTACCTCT
>JACMRP010000011.1 GCA_014376325.1 Pseudobdellovibrionaceae bacterium | reverse complement strand
GGCTGATCCACTTTCACGATGTCGCCAGGTTTTACTAACCACTTGATCAATTCGCCTTCAGTGACACCTTCACCGAGTTCAGGAAGTTTTACGTCAGTAGCCATATCGGGAGCCCCCTTCAAAATTATTCAAATCTACGTTCTTGGTTCTATTCTTGTGGAGACGCGATTGCACCGCTTTATGCCGTGGGTCATCGAGTCAAAAACCTAATATTGCAGAGCTTTCTGAAGCAACATAATTGCATGAAGCGTTCTTTAGTCCTGGTGATCTATCTAGCGGTGGGATTTGTCCTTTACGGATTTTCATTTGGCTCGCCTTTTTTGTTAGATGACGAATTTCAGATATTGAACAATCCCCAAGTTTTAGATCTTTCGAACATCTTCTTGAATTTTACAAATTCCACCATGGCGATGAGTCACGGCATGGGCGGGGTCTATTATAAGCCCGTCATGATGATCATTTACAATTTGCTCTGGAATGGCGGCGGTGGAAGTGCGGTTCCGTTTCACGTGTTTCAGTTGCTGATTCACGTCGCGAACTCCTTTTTGATTTTTAATCTATTTCAGAGGTTGCTCACGGACGATCGCAAGCTGTGGGCTTTCTTCGCAGGATTGCTTTTTTTGTGTCATCCGGCGAATTCCGAGTCGGTCCTGATGATCGCCGATCTGCAAGAGCCGCTGTATACTTTTTTTGGGCTCGCCGGACTGCTTATTCTTTCTACGACATCGAAATGGGCATGGACCGCTGCTGTATTTTTCTTGTTCAGTTTGTTAAGCAAAGAGAGCGGCCTGCTGTACTTGCTGATTGCTCCGGCATATTGTTATTTGTTCGAGCGTAACCGTTTCCGATGGGCGGGCGGAACCACCATTGCCGCGACGGTCATTTACCTCGCACTGAGGCTGGGCGTTGCCGAATTGAGTTCGCTGCAAGCGCACAACATGCAGATTTCGCAGGCTGATTTTTTGACAAGGATTTTGTCCCTACCTAAAATCCTTGTTCACTACGTGTATTTATTTTTTACCTTGGAACGTCCGTCACTCACTCAAGACTGGGTCGTCAGTAATGCCACCTTAGCGGACTTTTGGTTCCCGCTAGGACAGATAGTGATCTTGCTCGGAGTATTAATTTATTCTTTCTACGGTAAACCACGCAAAGAGTATTTGTTTCTTATGCTCTGGGTGATTTTGGGACTCGGACTGCATAGCCAAATCATTCCCCTCGACGGCACGGTGTCCGACCGCTGGGTTTATTTTCCGATCATCGGCGCGATAGGTGTCAGTTTGTGGTTACTAAAAAAATCATTTGCCGCCCCGAAAAGAATTAAGATGGTGTTTCTACTCGTGATCACGTTGTCCTGTTCGATCAGCACTTTTGCGAGGACGCGCTATTGGGTGAATCCGATGACGTTGTATCGGCAGGATCTGAAAGGACAGCCAGATTCATTTTATTTGAACAATAACTTGGGTCTTGAATTGCTGAAAGAAAAGAACTTTGCGGAAGCCATTCCGTTTTTCGAAAAAACAATTGCTGTGTCCAAAAAGGACAGTCGCGAGTCGCTTGTTGGGTACCGGAACCTCGGTGCGGCTTACCTGGAACTAAAGGACTATACCAAAGCCGAGGAATGCTTCCGAGTCGCACTTGCCGAGCAAGATGTTCGTTCTTACCGCGCGATGGTTTTAGTGTTATCTCTCCAGAACAAAGAAGTGGAATTTGCATCCGTCCTTAAAACGGCGTTAGACAAATTTCCTGCAGATTCTATTCTCCTTCGCTTTAAAAAGTAATGCGTTACCGATTGCTTTCTTTTTACGCAGTCGTATGATTTTTGAAATGATATCCATGGGGAGATTTTCAAATGAGATTAAAGTTTATTTCTTTGTTAGCGTTCAGCTTATTTGTCTGCATTTCTGTAGTAAGGGTAAGGATGACGTTACTACCGACGCTGATGAAGCAAGTTCAAATATTTCCGAATCAGCGATGTCTGAAGCAGGTGGGCAAGCGACGGCTTCTGAAGGCGCTTCGACTCCTGGACTGATGTCCGTCGACGATTTGACAGAAGATTTTCAATCGATGGATTACGTAGATCCACAAAGTATCTCGCCGCAGGCGGCTTGCTCTTTTGGCGCGGCAAGAAGTGTGTGTGCAAGTAACGTTTCAACCATAGACTGGGGTGGCTGCAACGTCGGTTTGGCTAAGTTGACTGGCGGATGGACAGAAACATGGTCGGCTGGTTTTTGCGCCAATGGCGCAACGCCGTCCGCTTTAACGACAAGCACCGCAGCACATACAACTTACGATAGCACTTCGATACCCGCGACCGGGATCACCACTTCGATGAGTGGTGTAACCAGAACGGTCGTGGTTAATGGAATTCGTCGCGTGTTGGTAGGGCCGCGCGGAAGATCGTGGTTTGATCATTCGATCACTTCGGCAGGACTGACGGTCACGGGAACTAGGGCTGGCGGAAACCGCGTCGTTTCCGGAACCTCAACGATGTTTCACAATTTGGCACAGTACAAAGCAGTGCATACATTCAACAGCGTTACTTGGGGCTCTTCAGCATGTTGTTACCCAACAAGCGGTTCGGTCTCGTCGACCCTGACCGGAACACGTGCGGGCAATGTAAGCCTGACGTTCTCTGCAACTTGCGGCCAAGCAACGTTCGTAGATATGACGGCGGCTAGTTCGACGATCGCGCTTTCGCAGTGTAATTAAAACGAAAAAAAGCCCGGGGAGGCGCTTAATTCAACTCCCCGGGCTTTTTAATTTTTGCTTTACGTAAATGAACTAGAAACTAGTTACGTGATTGGTCTAGAGCGATTTCCATTCTGTTCAGACCCAAGTTGATACCGAAGCCACGTGCGAATTGCAGTGATACTTTCAGTGCCAATGATGGCAAGTTCGCGTGAACTGCAGTGATAACGCCGACGCCGCCGATGATTGCTGCTTGGCCTTGAGCTACGTAGTATGTGGACAGATCCGCGTGGCTAGAACCGGCGATCGCGTTGGCAGCCCCATCAAGATCAACGCTGACTTGCTTTACAGCCAGGTCGGCGCGGTTTACACGGCGGTCAGCATCCCTGAGGTCGTCGCAATCCTAGTTCATGAACTTGGTCATCACTACGGCAAATACACGCACAACGACCTTGATTTAATCGGCGTGCGTGTGTCGATGTTGATGCAGGAAAAAATGATTAACACTCCGCTATTACCTTGGAACGCCATTGCTTCGGCAAGCGTCTTTAATGCCGATGCTTTCGTGGGATTTCCGCAAGTTATATTATCGGTCGGTGATGAAGTCATCGACATCAGCCAAGCTTACGAACAAGCCGTTCATTGCGAAGTTTTAACTTTGCCGATCCCGATCCTGCCAATTCCGGATTTGCAATTGGTTACCAAGGCTCCGGTAGGCTCCCTTCTGCATAACGTTCACTGGGAAAAAATTAAAGATCGCGAAGACGTCTTGAAAGTATCGATCCGCGCCAACGTTTCTAACAACTGTCTTTATAAAAACGACGTTAAGTTCCGCAATAATAACTTTCAGATGTCGATCGAATTTGATGTTAAAAAGACCGACACCGAATGGAAATACGATCCCGCAAGTTTGAAGCTAGATCAGTTTAAAACACCACGGTGGAAACTGATTCGCCTGCCAAATATGTAATTGTCTAAATTCATCCAGATACGATCCGAAGGCTTCTAGTAGAGGTCCTCTTTTTTTATCCAGCCCTTCTTCAAGACCCAGGCCATAATCGCGACCGCTACGATGAACATGATGCCCAACACGATATAATAGCCATACGGAGTTTTCAGCTCGGGCATATTTTCGAAATTCATTCCGTAAACGCCGGCCAGAAAATTTAAAGGCAAAAAGAAGATCGACACGACCGTCAGCAATCTCATGATTTCGTTTGTTTTGAACGAAGCTTCGTTCGTCTTTTGCGACATCAACGCTAAGTGCAAGTTCAGCAAGCCCGCGATCTCTTCGTAAATATTATCCGCGTAGAACATCAGGCGATCCAGCGGCTCTTTAATGTTTGCGACATCTTGAATGGGCAAATCTCCGTGGGACTGGATCTTGTTTAAAACGTCCGCTGTAAATTTAAATACTTTCCGGTAAGTAGAGGCGCGGCGCTTAACTTGGTAACCTTCCCTCAGGATATTCCGCCGTTGGACGGCAAAAACGCGGCCCTCTACGGCTTCCGTTTTATAATCGAGGTCGTCGAGTGGCTTATCAAAGCTCGTGATCACCTGGGCACAAAGGTTACGGACTAAAAAAATGCGGGTCAGAGGTTCATATCGGCACTTTTCTTTTTTCTCTTCGATCGGCGCGATATGTCCGCGGTGAATTGTCAGCACCCAATCGGGCCCGACGAAAAATATAATCTTCGTCGTTAGGGCCTGCATCGACCCGGCTGAAGGCTTTGCGTCCGTGTCGTAAAATCGCAGAATGAAAAAACAAATTTCGCCAATAAATTCGCACTTCGGCAAATGCTCAGGATCCAAAGTCGCTGCCAGCGATTGGAGAGGTAACTTAAATTCCTCTGCCAGTTGGGCGAAGACCTCTTTAGTTGGCGCTTCGATGTCCGTCCATTTAAAATCTTGCCCCTGGTGATCAAATCTTTTCATTGTGACCTCAGGCCAAAGCTTGCTCCGGAGGGACGATTATGTCAATTCTAGGGGCTATGAAGTACGTACGGACGCTCGATGAGGGCATTTTTTTAAGACGCTATAAACGGTTTTTTGCAGATATTCAGTGGCAAGGCCAAACTCTGATCGCGCATGTTGCGAACACGGGCAGTATGAAAAGCGCGAACAACCCTGGGCATCCTTGTTTATTTTCTCACAGTGACAATCCGGAGCGGAAGTTAAAGCAGTCGCTAGAAGCCATACGTTCCCTGTCGGGTGTTTGGATCGGCGTGAATACCGCTACTCCGAATGCCGTCGTTCGCGAAACGCTCGAACGCATCGTCCAGGCGCCCGTCGGAACGAAGTTCCATAAAAATTGGTCCCATTGGCAGGGTTTTGACTCCGTAAAGCCCGAGTTTAAAATATCCGCCGAAACTCGTTTAGACTTCGCCCTTGGCAAATCAGGTACGGACAAAAAACATTTTGTCGAAGTCAAGAATGTGACTTTAGCCGAAGGCGACGTCGCGATGTTTCCGGATGCAGAAACCACCCGCGGTCAAAAACATTTGCAAGAGTTGATGAAGTTAGTGGATGAAGGCCACACGGCCGAAATCTTATTTACGATTCAAAGAAACGACTGCGAACATTTTGCGGCCGCGCACTTAATTGACCAGGAATACGGACGGCTTCTGAAGATGGCGCTGGATAAAGGTGTTAGGGTCACGCCGCTCGTTGTGGATATTCATCCGAACGAAGTCACCCTGAGCGAAAGAACTTTGTCGTTGAGACTCTAGCTCGGACCTTGCGTACTAAGCAGACCAGAGAACAATGCGGAGTCTTTCGGAACCAAGATAAGCTCGCCGCGATTTTCTAAAAGCTTTTCGGTTTCTAAAACCTCGAACAATGCCTTTGCGACGTCTGCATCCTGCGCGATTTGCGAAAGTGCTTTACCAACGATTTCTGGACGAACGGCGCCGGCACGACCGAATTCAATCGACGCGGTTCTTTGCGCGGTGTTCGTGATCACGTGCACTTGATTGTCACCATCTTGTTTGATTGCGGCCGTGACCTGGCGGAGGCGATTGACGACTTTACTTTCGATTTCGCGAATCATATTAACGTCCCGGAAATGCACTTTACGAATGTACACCGAACCCAGCTTGTAACCCCAGTCCTGAGATTTTTGAGTCACTTCTGCGCGCACCGTTTGGCTAAGGGCGTGGCGATCTTCCAACATCTTAGATAGCGGAAGGTTGCTCAAGCAGCGGACGGTCGCGTTGCTGACGTTTGCCGCAAGCGAGCCTTTGGGATCGGAATTTTTAAACAAGTAAGAAATAGGGTCGTTGATGTAAGTCTCGTACCAAACCCCAACGCCCATTGGCGCGCCCTCTTCAGAATTGACCGGCTGTGAGCGCAGGTAAATTTGGTCCATTCGTAAATCGAGGGTGTATACTTGTCCCAAGAAATTAATTACGAATGCCTGCCAAGTCAGTTTCGGCCACAAGAAATGCAAACCCGGTTCTTCGATGGTTAGCAGAACCTTTCCGAAGAGCACGAATACTTGGCAGGTGCCTTCGCGAACTGTCGTATAGAACAGCAAAGTCTTTAAGATTTTTAATATGACCATTTCAAAGATCAGAGCGCCAACGATACCAAAAAATATTGAAGTGAAGAGTGTTTCCATTATTTTTCCAAAATCACTTTCTTCGCTTTTAGAAACAAATTCAGTTTCACGTTACGAACGAAATTATTTAAGACATCGGGACCGATTTTTTTAAGTTCTTTTAACTGAGTCGCAAGTGCGATCAAAGGTTCGACTTCCGCTTGTACTTTTAGCGTCTCAATTTCCACCGCACGTTTCGAAAGGACGATCGTTTGATCGGCCGAAGCCTTCGCTAAACTAATTTCGGAAGAAACGTTATTGTAAGCCGTATTGATTGCCGCCAGGGCCGATTCAACTTCCGTCGGGGGATCAATGCCGGTAATCAGCGAAGCATCTAGAATAATCCCGTAACGGGCCTGGGCCGACAAACCCTCAGTGAGCATGCTGTCGTTTATTTCGCGCAGATTCTTACGAAGATCGTTGATCGAGACCGTATCCGAAATGTGCGTATCGCCGATAGTCATAGTTGGCATATCCGCGGTCGTCGCTTTGGATTCATAGTTCGCAATTTTTTCGCGCAGAATAGAAACGAAATATCCCATAACGTGCACGATCGGATTTTTGATTCCGAAAAAATATGCATACATGTTCTGCTCGCTGACGCGGTACCGGATCTGGCCGGTCAAACCAATGTTGAGTTGATCGCGCGTAACGGCCTCGAGCATCGTGCCGTTGTTATTTGCTAAATGGTTTTCCGGATCAGTCGCCATATTGATTGTTTCAGTGGCGATCGAAGTTTTGTGCACTCGCTCCCACGGAAGCTTAAAATGCAGTCCGGGTCCGATCACGCGTACGAGCGGAAAATTGTAGCGTGGCCGCTCTTCTTCGCTCAGCGTTTCGGCCATCGGCAGACTTGATGTGCGCTGGGTGCCCAGCCTTTCTGCACGACCAAAACTGGTTTTTACCGCGCGTTCGTTTTGATCTACGGTGTAAAAACCAAAAAGAATACAGCGGACGAAAAAATAAATCAGCACGCCGATGACAAATTCCACGGGTGGGCTCCTTCTGACAAATGACCAACTGGCCACCATTACAGGGGGCGACCTCATGAAAGTCAATTTGATGCCGTCTCACATTGAGTCACCAACGCCTGAGATCTGACTGACAAAGTTTGGCGTGCGCAAAGTGGTTCCGAAGTGGGTTCGTTTCGGGGCGGGCACGCTGAATGCATCTTTTAAAGTTATGAAGAAAATCGCGATCTCCGCATTATTGCTTTTGTCTGCTTGCCAATCTTTTGAAGCGAGTGGTCCCGCCGAAGGGCAATGCCCGAAGGCACACATCGACAATGGCTCCGGCATTTGCCGACCGCTCAATTCGCTCAGCCAACAAGAGCTGTTCGTTGCGCGTTTGCGATTAGACGAAGAAGCGCAGAGCGGGGCCGGCAAAGAAAGCGATCAGGCTCGTCAGGAAACCCAGATAATGATCAATAAAATTATTGAATCCAATCGTCAGCGTTCCGCCAAAGAAGAATC
>JACMRP010000117.1 GCA_014376325.1 Pseudobdellovibrionaceae bacterium | reverse complement strand
GTCCACCATGCGGGCCCCTTTATCTTTACCAAACTGCAGAGCTTGTTTTGCGTTCATATGTCTCCTTTATATGAGTTACAAAGCTTGTTCGTCTTTTTCACCGGTGCGGATCCG
Source organism: Pseudobdellovibrionaceae bacterium (assembly GCA_014376325.1). Next base: position 5,478 of record JACMRP010000117.1, on the reverse strand, counting down.
CAAGACACTTTCGACGTCGAGTACAAAGATTTTTCCGTCTCCAATTTTCCCTGTACGAGCCGTTTTCGCGATCGCTTCTACAGCCGCTTCGCAAAGTGCGCTTGGCACAACCACTTCGATTTTTAATTTAGGAAGAAAATCCACCACGTATTCCGCGCCTTTATAAACTTCGGTGCGGCCTTTTTGGCGACCAAACCCGCGGATTTCGGTGACGCTGATGCCTTCAACGCCGACCTCAGCGAGAGCATCGACAACATCGTCAAGTTTAAAAGGTTTGATGATCGCTTCAATTTTTTTCATGAATTTCCAAGTTGTTAGAAAGATAGCAAATTTGACGTTTTAGTCAAAGAAGGCTTGCGTAACGCAAAACAAAATAACTGGAGCAAATGACCGAGTTTTTTTTCAAATGGGTTTTCTGAAGCTTGCGGCGCTGTGTGGTTTGTAGTACACAGTCGATCAATTCAAAAAATGGCTTATTGTTGTCGCAATTTCGGGGGGGATTCATGACTACAACGCGTTTTTTCGTATACGGCTCTATGTGTGAGGGAATGGTTCATTTTTCCAAAATACAGAGCTTCATCGAATCATCCGTTCCTGCCCAAATTCGTGCAACTGCTTACAGACTCAAAGTCGGTTTTCCGGCACTTGTGAACGAAGGTTCGGATCTAGTCCCGGGACATTTAATAGAAATCAAATCTTCCGATTTGCTGTTGGCTCTTCTTGATGAATTTTACGGCTTTAATCCAATGATGCCAGAAAAAAGTTTGTACCACCGCCAAGAGAGCATTATCAGCGTTGATGCTGCCGGATTGATGAAGGCGTGGATTTATTTCCTAAACCCTGCGAAACTTCCTGCAACGGCCGTGGTGATCCAAGGCGGCGACTGGGTTAAGTCCATCGAAGAGCTTCCGGTTCTGACGGATAAACTGACCGAACGCCAGAAGTGTTACATTTCAAAACTGGGTGGTTCTACGGGACGCGAAATTGTTCCGATCGATTTACAGCTTTATCGCGAGTTGATGAATCTGGAGTTGATCGTGGACAAAGGACGAAGACTTGCGCTATCAAAGCTGGGTCATGAAGTCTTCAAGCACCTTGGTTAAACCGACATTCAAAATTGTTTTGATCGAGCCCGAGATTCCGCAAAATACCGGAAACATCGGGCGAACCTGCGTTGCCACAAACTGCGAACTGCATTTGGTCGGCAAAATGGGATTTGAAATCAACGACAAAAATCTAAAGCGTGCGGGTTTAGATTACTGGCCGCACTTAACTTGGCACCAGCACGCTTCGTTCGAAGATTGGTGGAATCTCGTGGACGATCCATCGCGAGTCTGGTTATTCACAACAAAAACTCAACGCAATTATTTTGAACCGCAGTACCGAGCGGGCGATTGGTTCGTATTCGGCAAAGAAACGAAGGGCCTTGCGCCTGATTTTTTAGCACAACACCCGTCTCAAACTGTGACGATTCCGATGATCGGCGAGGGGGCCCGCAGTTTGAATCTGGCGACTAGTGCCGCGATCGCGGCCTACGAAGGCGTGCGGCAACTTCTTTCGCAACGCTAAGATGACATAGCAAATATTATCAGTTTTAGGCCATATTTGAATTACTTAAAAACGATGGATTTGCCGATGGGTGCGATAGAAATTGCTGCCAGTTTAAAGTGCTGAATCGCAAACGGGATTCCGATGATGGTAATCCCTAAAAGGATTCCGAACACAATGTGCATCAAGGCGAGCCATACTCCGCAAACGACAAACCACAAAATATTTCCGATAAAGCCCAGGGCGCCGGTGCCTAGATCTGGTCCCGTTAGTTTTGCGCGACTGACAGCTTGAGAGCCGAAGGGCCAAAGGTTGAGCAATGCGATGTTAAAGGCGGCTCGGGCCCAAGGAATTCCGACAACCGAGATGACCATAAAAAATGAAGCCGCGAACCATGAAATTGCCGTGGTCCAGCCCCCGAAAAATAACCAAAGTAAATTCAAAATTAAATTCATGGCGTTATCATGAATCGCATGCGGCGCATCAATCAAGACGTATGGAGAAGGCTGGAAAAAGCCCTGTTTTCTTGATGTTAATCCCCTTTACGACTATCCTCGCAAGACTATGGTAAATGAAGTCTTACGCAAAATATTTGGTACAAAGCACGACCGTGAAATGAAAAGAATCCGTCCAACTGTGGACAAGATTAACTCTTATGAGCCTCAAATGCAGGCGCTCACGGATGAACAACTCAAAGCAAAAACTCCGGAGTTTCAAGCGCGCCTAAAAGCGGGTGAAACGGTGAACGATATTTTGCCGGAAGCATTCGCGGTTTGCCGTGAAGCCTCAAAACGCGTTTTGGGAATGCGCCATTACGATGTGCAAATGATCGGCGGCATCGTTTTAAATCGTGGCGCGATTTCGGAAATGCGAACTGGGGAAGGTAAAACCCTCGTTGCGACATTGCCGGTTTACCTGAATGCCCTTACTGGCAAAGGCGTTCACGTCGTGACAGTGAATGACTACTTGGCGACACGGGATGCGGAGTGGATGGGTCGCTTATACAGCTGGCTCGGTCTTACGACCGGAATTATTGCCCATGGTCTGTCGGATCAAGAACGAAAAGCGATGTATCGCGCAGACATTACTTATTGTACCAACAACGAACTCGGATTCGATTACCTTCGCGACAACATGAAGTTTGATTTAGAAGATTACGTTCAGCGCGAACTGCATTACGCGATCGTCGATGAGTGCGATTCCATTTTGATCGATGAAGCACGTACGCCTTTGATCATTTCTGGTCCCGCAGAAGCGTCCACGGACAAATACGTTGCCGTAAACAAAATTATTCCTGCATTAAAACGCGACATCCATTTCAACATGGAAGAAAAGTCGAAAACTGCGTCCCTAACTGACGAAGGCAACAACCTCGTCGAAAAGATGCTTGAGCTCGACAACCTTTACGATCCACGCAATATCGATTTGCTTCATCACGTTTACCAGGCGTTGAAGGCTCATTATTTATATCGTCTAGACGTTGAATACATGATCAAAGACGGCGAAGTCGTGATCGTGGACGAATTTACTGGCCGATTGATGCCGGGTCGTCGTTGGAGCGATGGACTACATCAAGCAATCGAAGCCAAAGAAGGCGTCGAAGTTAAAAATGAAAATCAAACATTAGCGACGATTACGTTTCAAAACTATTTCCGTATGTACGACAAAGTTGCCGGCATGACCGGAACGGCGGACACCGAAGCTGTGGAGTTCAAAAAGATTTATGAACTCGAAGTATCGGTCATCCCGACAAACAAACCGATCCGACGCCAAGACCAAGAAGACGTCGTTTACAAAACCGAAAAGGCAAAATACAAAGCCATCGCCGTAGACGTCAAAGAGCGTTCGGCAAAAGGTCAGCCGATTTTAGTTGGTACCGTCAGTATCGAAAAGTCTGAAGCACTCAGTGCCGCGCTAAAAGCCGAAGGCGTCCTTCATGACGTTCTGAATGCAAAAGCTCACGAACGTGAGGCGGAGATCGTTGCGCAAGCGGGCCGTAAAGGCGCCGTTACGATTGCTACAAATATGGCAGGCCGCGGGACCGACATCGTTCTGGGTGGAAATCCAGAAGTTATGGCCAAAAAAGTTGTTGATGACGAAGCCACGCCAGAATTTGTGGCCGAAGTAAAAAGATTCAAAGTTCAGACCGATGCTGAAAAACGCGAAGTGGTTGATGCTGGTGGATTGTATATCATCGGAACGGAACGCCACGAATCTCGCCGTATCGATAATCAGTTACGCGGTCGTTCGGGCCGCCAAGGAGATCCAGGCGAATCAAGATTTTACCTTTCGCTCGAAGACGGTTTGATGCGCATCTTTAACGGGGAACGCATTCAGAAAATCATGAGCATGCTAAATATTCCGGAAGACGAACCAATCACCGCAAAAATGGTAACGAACGCCATCGAAGGTGCCCAACGCAAAGTTGAGGGACATCACTTCGACGTTCGTAAGCACTTGTTGGATTATGACGACGTCATGAACAAACAGCGCACGGTTATCTACCGCATGCGCCGACAAGTACTTGAAGGTAACGACGTCGAGCGTACCATTTTAGATATGCTTGGTGATGTAACTTCAACATTGTTGGATACGCACGTTCCAGTTTTAGGTAAAAAAGACGACTGGAGTCTCGAAGGTCTGAATACTGCACTGATGCAGCAGTTCGGCTTGAAGTATGATTTTTCGACAACGATGAGCTCTGAAGCCATCACCGAAATAGTCAGCAACGGCGTTAAAGAGACTTTCGAAAAACAGAAACAAAGCATGGGCACTTTCTTCAGCCAAGTTCAGAAGATGGTTCTATTGCAGTCCATCGACCATCATTGGAAAGAACATCTTCAAATCATTGATAAGATGAAAGAGGGTATCAATCTTCGTGGTTACGCTTCGAAAGATCCTTTGATCGAATATAAAAAGGAAGCCTTTAGCGCATTTGAAAACTTGAATACCGTCATCAAAGCAGACGTGATCGAAAAAATCATGAAAGTCCAATTGGTGGCTCAAGAACCGGGTGCAGAAGCGATCCTCGAAAGCATGCGCCCTGAAGAAACGGATATGAGCGAATTGGATTATCAATCGCCAAGCGATTCTAATATCGGTGGCGATCTTGAAACGACTTCTCCTTCGGGTTCCGAGCGCCAGAAGATGACGTTCAATCGTCAGTCAGATCAGGATTCGAAACAAAATCGTTCCGAAAGACGTAAGCAAAAGAAAAGATAACGAATGGCTGCTTGTCCGGTTTGCCAATCACAATTAGAAATCACCGCGCAACATTTCGGGACACTTTACAACTGTCCCCGATGTAACGCGGTTTTTTTTGTAGATTGGGACGGGAAACCTGAAGGAGCTCCGGCAGAAGAAGAATCTTTAGCGCCGGTCACGGGCGAATCTTTTACTCCGCCGGCAAATGAATTTCAAAATGCTCCGGAACATAATTTTTCTTCAGGATCAGAACCTAACGTCGAATCTTTTGCTTCGCAGGATCAGAATTATCAGCAAGATCAAAGCTTCGATGCGAATCAGTCTTCGGAGCCGCCGGCCGCGTACGCTACCGACGAAGAAGTTCCCGTAGATAATTATGACTTTGATCAACCTCTTGGACAAGTCGCGGATCCCACCGAGCCGGTCGGCGGACCAGTTTCAGAAAAATCAACGTTTTCAGAAATCACAGATTTTGGAAATGCGGATGTTACCCAGGCCGCATTTAATTACACCGTGACCATAGCGGGTATCGATACCGCAGTCATTTACACGCAAGTAAAAGAGGCTCTCACAGACTCAAAGTTTGGTTGGAACATCATTCAAATTATGACCCAGGCGAAGGACGGGGTTTTGACAATAAGATCGGTCAACGCCGTCAAAGCCAGTATACTGATCCAAAGGGTTAAATACCTTCCCGTCAAAGTTAGCTGGAGGCAGGATGTTCTC
>JACMRP010000116.1 GCA_014376325.1 Pseudobdellovibrionaceae bacterium | reverse complement strand
TCGAATCTCGAGTCATTTTGATCTGCTGAAATCACAAACAATCGCGTTGTCTGGATTGATCAAAAATGAAGAAAGCAAAGCCAGCGCGGGCCTTCCGTTACTGCAAAGAATTCCGGTCTTGGGCGCACTGTTTTCTAGCAAAGAGTTTCATGAAAATCGGACGGAGTTAGTGATTTTTGTTCGCCCGTCCATTTTCCGTGAGAATGAAATACAGAATCCGGCACCGACGCTTGGACATATCGGAGAGGTCCGCAATGTTGAGTAATCTGCAAGGCGTTTTTCTAAAATCCCAAGAGCGACTTCGACAGGCCTCCGAAATGGGCTACGGTGCCGAGGATATTCTTCGATCACAAAACGCCGACAAATTCAGAAAGACCGTCGAAGAAAGCATTCACGGCGAAAATGAAGAAACACGTTCTCGCATCATCTCGGAATATTTTGGTTACGGTCCGCTAGAGAGTCTTTTTGCCGATACGGAAATTAGCGAAATCTTGGTCAACGGGCCAGCCTCCGTTTGGCTAGAACGAGCCGGTAAGTTGCACCAACACCCAGACCGTTTTCTGTCGCCATCAACCTATACAAACTGCTTTCACCGGCTCTGCGAAAAAGCTTCGTGCCAAAGTTCGGTCGATTCACCCTCGGCGACCGGGCAGTTCGAAGATTTTCGGTTGACCATTATTCGGCAAGAGCTGACCCGCAACAATCACCATTTTTCATTTCGGCGTCATCCGAAAAATCCGTGGAACTTCGATCGCCTGCTTAAAAAAGATTGGTGCACTCTCGAAGAAGTGAATCTGTTAAAGGCGGTGATGCAAAGTCACAAGAATTTTATGATCATCGGGGGAACCGGATCTGGGAAAACCTCGTTGATCAATGCACTTCTTCAAACCGTTCCTGAAAATGAGCGTGTCGTCGTCATCGAGGACACTCCAGAAATTGAACTTCCGAACACTTCTTCCATGAAGATGGTAACGCGCGAAGATCCGCAAGGAATTTTGAAGAATATCGACCAAGCTCAGCTTTTGCGTCACGCATTGCGACTTCGGCCAGATCGTTTGGTCATGGGAGAGGTTCGCGGAGTTGAAGCGAAAGACCTGCTGATGGCACTCGCTACAGGGCATGGCGGAAGCTTTGGAACCCTTCATGCAAGTGATCCGCGACAAGCGCTGCTTAGATTAGAAATGCTGATTCAGATGGGTGCTCCGCAGTGGAGTCTGCCAGCAGTTCGCCGCCTGATTCAGTTGAGCTTAGACTATATTTTGGTGGTCGGAAAATCACCCGATGGAAATAGAAAATTCCAGGGAGCATACAAGGTATGTTCTCTGGAAGAAAATGGCTTTTTAGTAGAGCGGATTCAAAATATTTACTGATCTAGTTTAGGCAAAAAACTTTCGTTTTCTTGAAGCCGCTTCAGTGCTTCTTCTGACTGGACGGTTTCGCCTTCAGACTTTGCCACGCTTGCCGGGTTAAAGAATTTTTCTGCAAGCTCTTCGACCGCCTTAGCACGCGCGCCTTCTTTTGGATTTCGATAGGTAACGGATTCTGCGCCTGCGCCTTGTCCTGCGCCTGCGCCTTGCCCTGCTCCGGCACGTTCGTTCGCCGCTCGGTCTGCAGCTAGTGCGCTCAGGGTGACTCTGTCTTTAATGTCTAGTCTCTGCGTTGGTCTGCCAAAATCTGGGGCACCTGGGCGAACGGGTTGAGAGCTTTCGACATCCGTGGCGGTCACTCTTCGACTGGGCGGTAATATACGGCTGATCTTTTCCACTCTCTACCTCCATGTAAGGATATGGTTCACCTAACGTATCGGTCTGAGACGTTGAAACTTGAGACAATTTATGAAGAACTGGTCCAGAAACTAGACTGACAGAGGGCCGATGATCGATTCCAATACCGAGGTCTAGTTCGCCCCGTAGGTCTCTAATAGAATTGAATAATCTGATAAAAATGAATGAACTAAATAGATGAGACTGACCTATTTGATCGCGGCCCACAACGAAGTTCATTCTTTGGACGACCTCGTAAAAAACTTAAAATCCATCCTGCCACGCTTTCCGGCAATGCAAGTTTACGTGATTGATAACGCGAGCACCGACGGTACGTCTGAACTACTAGCAAAACTATCTTCCGAAAATACTTGGCTTCATGGCATATCGATTCCCGACAAAGGCATGGGCATGGCTTTCCAACACGGAATGCGAATCTTGCGAAAATTGAAACTTACAAAAGACGATTGGGTCTTCTTTAATGCCGCAGATCTTCCTTTTGGATTCACGGATTTAGAATCCTTCGTTAAAACTCAGCCGTTGCATCCTGAAGTTAGCATTTTTATAGGAAGTAAAGGACACGCAGAATCTAAAATCTCGCGGAGCCTGAAACGAACGCTCGCCTCTTTAGTCTTTCAGTGGGCACGCAGATTTTTACTAAATATGAAAGTAAGGGATCCGCAAGGAACGATTTTTATTCGTGGAACCTTTTTGGAACTTGTCGATAGAATTCAGTCTCGCGATTATTTCTTTACCACAGAGCTTGTGTATTTTATGCAGCAGCGTTCCGCGGTCATCGAAATGCCCGTCGTTCTGAATCCTGACCGAAGAACTTCAAAAGTGAACTTGCTGGTCGACGGCTCCAAAGTGATTCACCAAATGCAGGCCCTTCGGCGAAGAAAAAATATTTGATGAGGTTTTTTTAGTGAAACAGCTCGCACTCGTTTTTTTATTAGCAATTCTTCATACGTTGCCACTTTGGAACTGGGACCATAACCTGGCCGGGGGTGCCGGCGATCCGTTTGCCCATGCAGCTATCGGCGAGTGGTATTGCAAGAACGTTGTCCTCGGTAATTTTAAGAGCGATATCTTTATGGCGCCGTTCGGGACTGATCTGTCTGGAAGTTACGACAGTCCTTTTCCGTTCATTCTGACTTGCCCGTTTTACGCTGCCGGACCGATTTTTCAGTTTCATTTATTTACGTTTATTCAGATCGCGATGATTTTGCTGTCCGCGTTTCTAGTTGCCAGAACTTTCTTTAAACATAAAGGCCTGCAGCTCTGTTACATTTTGTTCGTTTGGTGGTGCGGTTTTTACGTGGTTCGCTCGCACCAACACATTACCTTGCTTTCGGTTATCTGGGGTTTCCAACTTGTCTTATATGCGTTGTGGACATTTAATCCGGGAAGTTGGCGCCGGGTCGCGGTACCTGGAGCTTTGATCGGTTTGGCGCTCACAGGGACTTTCTATAATATCGCGAGCTTATTTTTTATCAGTTTAATTTTGATCTTCGTTCGGCTCTGGCAGACCCGCAAAGATTTTATATGGAAGAGCTTACTATACATCCCCGGTGGAGTTTTATCATTCTTGGTCGTGTTTTTACCGCTCTGGGGGCCGTTGATTTATTTTACGCTTTGGAATGGGGCCCCGGACGTTATCCCGCAGAGGGCATTTTATAACTTAGACCTACTAAGTCCGTTTATTCCGTTCGATGGAAACTGGCTTTCGCAGTTTTTCGGCGGGGACCTCAGAATTGGCTTCGAACGCTACAATCCATTCGAACCAATCATGCTGATCCTCGCAATCTTTTGGGCCTGCCATAAAAAATTCTGGAAGGACGGCTGGAAGGCGACAATTTTTATTCTTTCGATATTCTATTTTATTCTGGCATTGGGTCCGGAACTTCGGTTTAACAATGACGCTTACTTCGATCTTAATTTTAACAAACTTGTCCTGGATTTCTTTCCGTTCAGGTTAAGTCGGACACCTGCCCGCTTTGCCGCGATCACGAATCTAAGCTTCGTGTTTCTCGGCTTTATGTTTCTTGATCAAATTTCACGTGAAACTTGGAAAAATTGGATTGCGGTCGGCCTGCTTGGCTGGATCGTGCTGACCGGACCAGGCTTGAATAATATGTGGCAGTTCCCGACGTTAGAATATCCGAGTTTGTTCGCGCGGCAAGGTTTGGCGTCGTTAAAAGCACTCCCCGATGACAGCGTTGTTATTTCGATCCCCTCCGCTTGGGCGCAAGATCCCACGCAAAATTTCAACAGGCTCTTTCATCGAAAAAACATTTCTTCCGCCTACTTGTCCTATCCCGCGTACAATCAGAAGACGATCGCGCTGACAGTGCCAGATCCATTCTTAGGTAAGCTCGGGTGTGCCGGTGAAATAACGGCGTACAAAAAAAACGACCTGATGTCGAATCCCGCAGAGCTGCAAAAACATCTCAAAGAACGAAAGTTCCGCGGTTTTATGATTAATAAACAGATACTATCAGGACAAGCAAATTGCGCTGAGCTGACTCAGTGGGTGCTTTGGTTTGTGAAATTACCGTGGATACGGGTTACCGAAGAGAATGCAAACTTCGTGACCGCCGAAATGCTTTAAGCGGCCTTCGTGTGCGGAGTTGTCACGACTTCGCAATCTTTTTTGAAAGCTTCGACGTATCGCTGGTAAATGTGTTTTATCGTATTTGGCTGCTCTAAATGATCCTTCGAAGTAAAAAACCAGTTTTCAAATAGAATAAGATCCGAATCATGCACTCCAGAACGCTGAAGCCCTACACGATTTACTTTTTGACCTTCGCATGGACTTCCGAATGCAACAACGAATGGCGGAACGTTTCTGGTAACGGTTGAATTCATTCCGACCATCGCGAATGCTCCGACGGTTCGAAACTGATGAATCGCGGCACTGAGCCCCAAGTTTGCGCCTTCGCCGATAATCGAATGACCGCCCACAAGAACATTGCACGATAGATTTGCTTTATTTCGAATGGTTGCATCGTGTCCAACGTGTGATCCGCGAAGCATAACGACCGAGTCACCTAGCAGCGTCACTCCGACCGTGCCGCCGTTGATCGTTACGAATTCTCTGATTACGCAACCGTTTCCGATTCTAACCGGGCCAGGAGTTTCACGAAAAAAATCACGATGTTCCGCCGCGGTTCCGATCGAAACGTAAGCTTCAAACCGGTTGTCATCGCCGATAATGACGTCGGGACCCACGTAACAAAAAGGGCCCACAAAATTATTCTTACCAAGTTTTGCTTTTGGATCGATGATTGCCGTAGGGTGAATCAAATTGTTCATGCGTATCTCCTAGACACTATTTCGGTCTTTTGCCCGGAATTTTGAATGGACTTAAGTACGGGATGTGCGACGATGTGTTCATTCATGAGACAATCTGTATTTTGGATCTTCCTTATCGCATCGAGCGCTTTCATTTTCGGTACTTACTTCCAGTTATTACCGACGACCGTGCAAACCGGAGATACCGCCGAGCTTATTGCGGCCGCAAAAAATCTTTTCGTCGCACATCCGCCCGGTTACCCACTGTTCATTTGGGTCCAGCATGCTTTCATCGAAATTTTTGATTACGGCACCGTCTTTTACCGGGCTTCATTGTTGAACATGGCCTTTTCGATTTCGTGTTTGGTCTGCGTCGGCTGGACCCTTAAAAAGAAACGCTACATTGCGATCAGCGTGGTGCTGCTGTTAGCTTTTTCGCGTATTTTTTGGCGTTACGCGGAGCTGCCCGACGTCTTCGCCTTGAATTCACTTTTTGCGTGCGCGATCCTGGTTCTGTATTTTTCCGACAACGGCAGACGTCGCCTAGTACTTTTAATGCCCTTCATTTTCTTTCTGGGACTTACGAACCATCATACTTTAATTTTTCTATTGCCCATCGTCTTGGATACATTGTGGCGTCACCGGGCCGACCGAAAGATTTTTTACGCTTTGGGCTTCGGGATTATAGGTTTCCTCGCACTTTACGCATCGATGCTGTCGATGAATCCCGAAAGCAACTTTTCTTGGGCAGAGCTGCGTTCAGTTTCTGACTTGTTTGGGCACTTACTTCGCCGTGACTATGGAACCTTTCGTCTTATAAGCTCTGAACGCGAAAGTTCAGCGTGGCAAAACTGGCGCCTTCTGGCGGTTGAAACTTTTCTTTCATTTTATCCGCTCATTGCCGCATTCGTAATTTTCGGAATATTCAGGCTGCGTTTCCGCTGGGCGCGGAAGGACAAAGTTCTCTTGATTAGCATTGTCCTTTACGCTGGGATCTTCTTCCCGATGGCGAACGTTGCCCGCGAAGGAATTTTGATCGAAGTTTTCGAGCGCTTCATGATACTGTTCCAGGTCTTGGTGGTACTTTTTCTTGGCAGGATCTTGGTGCAAATCAAGGCTCCCCGATTTTTCGAACCCGTACTTGCCGGAATCATCGTGCTTGCGTCAGCGAACCAATACTTGTTGTGGAAGGGTGAAAATAACTTTTCTAAAAACACCGTTGTCGAAGACTATGCTGTCAATCTGTTGCGAGAAGCGACGCCCGGAGTACCGACCGTGGCCATCATGAACGGCGACACTCGGTACTTTTCAGCCCGCTATGTTCAATCCATTTTAGGAATCGCCCCGCAAGTTACGGTCATTGCTCCAAAAACATTCTTTTTCAAATCTTTGGCCGCTAAATTGGTTGCCCACTCTGGAATTAAGGTCGATCTAGATAAATTGCAAACCAGTAATTCCGCAGACTTGGAAGCAGACTTAATTTTACCAAATTTAGATAATTTTGAATTCTTGACCCATCTGCAATTCCTGCAGAAACCCTATTATAAACTGACGATACTTTCCTTGGGTAGAAAGATATCTAAAGGTGACGGCGTCCAGATTGATAATTCTTACTACAAGGGATTACAAATGCGGACCGCGGCGGCTGATTTACATTCTGATACACGCAGTTACGATGCCTTTCGCGAATTACTGTCGGACTACGGAATGTCGCCGTTGATCCAAGCGAAAAATCTTGATCAGCAGGGTAAAACCAACGAAGCACTCGCGCTTTTTCAACAGACGGTTTTAAATATCCCTTGGTGTTTGCCCGCCGCCGCGGAGGCTTGCCGAATAATGAGCTCGATTAGCCCTCAAGATAAAAGTGCGTGCGAGAAGTCACTTCAAAATTTGCGCGGTATTTATTTTGATTATTACAACTGATGATTCATGTACAGACCGGACTCTTCGATCGTCATTTCCTGAAAGAACCCTTCAGGACGTGCATTGACCATCGGTCGCAATGGTTTCGAGCTGTTGCCCGCCCGTAGCAAATAGTCTAACTGCGCACGCGTGTCGACGTACTTTTGCTTGGTCTCTTTAATAAAATCGGCTGAACACTTGTCCTGTTCGCCGACGATCGTTTTGCAAATTTGCAAGATGTGGCGATTTGCATCCATCTCTTCACGCACTTTTGCGGCACGTGCGTTCGCTTGCGGCGGTAATATAAGGCGGCCGAAGTTTTGAAGCGACATCAGTCGAAGGACTTCAAGATCTTCGTTACTGCATTTTGCACAGTTTCTTGAAAGCACACGTTGAAAACGGGCCTCGACACCGTAAGATCCATTTTCCATCTTATCGCATGCAAGCTTGCCCTCTAGCATGTGGCCCACAGGACAAACCTCATGCAAGAATCCAAGACTTGTTCCGTTTCCATCACTGTGACGAGCTTCATGGAAGATCGTGGTGATTCTCAGTAAACGGTCAATTAATTTAGCCGGTTTCTGATTGTCACTAGAAAAGAATGAATCTGGAACTTGCACGATGCCCACTCGCGGCGATAGTACCGGCAGCGTTTTGCCGTTGACTGTCGCCATGCCTAAAGTTTTTTCTCGCTTACCGATAATGTACAACGAACCGCCAATATTCGTCGCGATGAC
>JACMRP010000115.1 GCA_014376325.1 Pseudobdellovibrionaceae bacterium | reverse complement strand
GAAAAAATTAAAACCGCGATCGTGATTTGTTTCTTAGAAAACATAGGTCATGCCTCCGTAAATTCGATCGTTGGCGCGGTACTGGTTCAAAAAACTTGAAGTTTTGTAATCTTCATTGTCGACACCCAGTATATCGGCCCCCGCAACCAGGGCCCACTTAGGACTTGGGTAGAACAAAAATTCCGAATTGATCATCGAACCTTTTTGGACGTTGTCGTAAAGATAAGAGAATTTTGTAAACAGTGGTTTACCGCTGAATCTTGCGAGCTCGCCTTGGATTTTGGCTTTGATCGCGTTCGTAAAGCGCATGCGCTGATCAAAAAGATTCATGGTATCTGGCGAACCGTCACTGACGATGTCGGTTATACCGCCACCATCAATCTTTAAATAATTTAGCTGTAACAAGATCGACCGAGTCATAAATTGCGGAATGTTCCAGTCCAAATTGACAGAGTAAGCACGAATCCCCGTCAGGCGCTGAACGGCCCAATCGGTCTCTGGCAATTTAGTTTCGGGATCGTCTTGCATGTAAGAAACCGTCGTGCGAACACTGTCGGTGCTGTAACCAATGTCGGTCGAAAAAATCTGGTGGTAAGCGACTTCGGGTGAGACGACGACGCCGACTTTTGGGTCTAAGATCGGAACACGGATGTTGCGCTTCAACACCAAAGTATTCACCGGAGTATATCCGGCACTGGTCACTATCCACGCGCCCTGAGCTTTGTCGCCAACTCGTCCCATTGCGCCATAGCCGCCGTGGGAAGCGAGCTTCGTTGTTTCGGGAACACTCAAGCTGTAAGTAATGGGAATCGGACGGCCGATAAAATCTTGCTGCGATACGGGCGAGCGATACCAACGGCTATCCGAAACCAAGGCGCCGTTTTCTTCTCGAATTCCCGGACCCATGGTTGGAATAAATAGCGGCGTAGCGAAAGCCAAGACTTGGTAGTCGTCGCGATTGACGTCAAAAAAGATTCCGCTCAGTCCCTGCGGTTCAGGTCGAAGCGCATCGATTTCGAAGTAAGGCTGCCAAACTCCCATGTTCCATTCGCGGTCCATGGCGCTCCAGTCATTTAACTTTCGTCCGGCGTAGAAGCGGTACCCGTCCGTCCGCGGCGAAGTGTAAAGTTCATGAACGGCGATGTGAGATTGAGATCGAGAAAAAAATGTCCCCGCCCCAAAATCTACACCATTTTCGAACCACGTGGTTTCGCCAACATAACTGACCTGTGCGGATAGGAATTGGCTGTAAGTTAGCTTAGGGGACTCTGGCAGTGTGGTCATGTACTGCATGCCTTCGAACCGCAGATTTCCGTAAAGTTGGCGTTTGTTGTTGTTGCCGGTTGTGCCCACGGGCAACGTCGATGTCGCCTCTTGTGCCAACGCAGGAAGGCACGCAAAAACTGGCGCCGTCAGGATCAAAAGACTCAGAATGTGGACCCCAAAGGGGTTACGCCAATTTGACTTCTTCACAGATGGATTAGAGAACAGGATTTCGATGCCCTCGTCAATGCCCCGAAAATTCACACCGTATGGGCTTCGCTATTGGCTTTATGGTTCCAAATTGGGTAACGCGATGAAGAATAATTCACAATTAATGCATTTTTTTCAGGCAGTTTATCATCCATTCCGGGTCATCGAGCGGCAAGTCGTGGCCGGCCCACGGATGCAAAAATAAGGGGCATTTCCAATCGGCGGCGAGCCGTTCGGTACAACGGACGGACACCATACGATCCTGAACACTCCCGACCAAGAAGGCTTTCACCGGAGGTGACTTCGGAAATCGATAGATAAATGCCGCAAGCAACTGGCGGATGAGATTTCTTGGCGACACCGGATGAATGGAGGTCTCTTTCACCCAAGACGGCAAAGCCAGTTTTCGGCGGTCGCTCGAATTCGAAACGATTTCTAAAGCTCCCATTTCGCGAAGGTTCAAATCTTTTTGCCGAGCCAGTTTCAAAAATTTAGGCGCGTTACTAAGAAGCAAGCGTTCGTAAAATCTGCCGTGATTTGCGGAGCTCGAGTTGATTAAACAAATCATTTCAACTTCTTGCGGAAACTCTCGGGCCCATTCGGTCACGATCATGCCGCCGAGTGAAATGCCGACGAGTTTAATTTTTTTTCCGTCAGTAACGAACTGGCTGTTTTGCCGCATGATTCGCACGGTTTCGTTGATCGTCAGCGGACTAGAAAGTTTGTGGAGTGCACCGTTTCCTGGCAGCTCCAAAAATTCGAAGTGATCTTGCGGGAAAGCATTCTGAACTTGCGTCAGAAAATCAGACCAATGGGCGACGCCCCGACCCCAACCTCGAATGAAGATCCAATTATACATACCATAACTCCTTGGCCCTGTTCGTATGTTGAATCTTTTGTGATTCACTCAGCTGCGCCCAGGCCTGCGGGGACTGCGCGGCTTTGATCATAAAATCAAAAAGCGTGTTATGCCTTCGCAACGTCCGCTTCATGCGGTGGGATTTTAATGGATTAAAGTGACCGTGCAACCTAAAAATCTGCAGTGGATTTTTTTTGAGCCACGTCCAAGAGCCCATCTCTACGCACAGCGGGAGGTAATTGCCACCACGGGGGCCCCGCTGCAAGTATTCGTCATAAAGGTGATCCCATAAATCCCCGTGCGTTGTGTAGTTCAGCGCCTGCGGTTCGATTTTGTAGAAGTGATGCGGGTACGTTCGATCAAAAAGCGTTTTGAATGCGTGGGCTTCGGGCAAACCTGGATATGGTTTTTTTGTTTTAGCGTACGGAAACCAAATTTGGTCTTGCCAGCCAAAACCCGAATGAAAATCCAGAGTGATTGCCGTTTTGGATTTAAAAATTTCCTCTTCGACCGCGGCCACGAGGGCCATCGATTCCGGTTGCATCGCTTGGCCAATATCCCCGCGGTACCAAGGAAGTTTTGCGCTGTAGCGCTGGCCGCCAACCCACCTGGCTGCTGCGTCCGCTTCCGTCGGTGAATTGCGCATCAGATCCACTCCTTGCGGATTACTGCGTGTTCGCTTCAAAATTCCGATCGGATTCACAACGGGTATAAAAAAAACGCGGATGTTTTGCAGTGCCTTCTTTGTACCTTCATCCCACAACATCAGTTCGGCGAATGACTTTAAAAGCGACAGACAAACCTGCGCCCCAATCCTTTCGAGCCCGTGAACTCCGCCAATAAAGCCGATGGTGGGTGCGCACGGGTCTTCGCTCCCGAATGTCAGTTTGTAAATCGGCAGTCGGATGTCGCCCATTTGACTATGCGCCAAAATTTTGCTACGGACTTTGGGACCCATTTCGGCAATCAGGATTTCGATCTGTTCTAACTCTGGAATCATTGGGTTATTATTTTGCTCTTTTGTTCTTGCACCAACTGTTAACGCTATGGGACGATCGTTAGGAATCCCACAGGAGGGCGCGATGATTAGCCTCAAAAATCTTTTGGACGTGATGTGGACAGACTATTGCCAAATCAATCCGGCAGCTAAAAAAATCTCTGATTTATTCATGAGCCACGGCGAAAAATTAGAAAACGACCACATTGCACTTCGTACATTCAACCATCCCCGTCTCGGGATCGATAGCTTAGCCCGCCAGTTTGAAAAGTATGGCTACGTCGCAAAGGGCGATTACAATTTCGTCGAAAAAAAGCTGTACGCAAAACATTATGAACATTCTGATCAAAACCAACCAAAGATCTTTATTAGCGAACTCGAGCTCGAAAAGGTATCGCCGTTTATTCGCGAGACCGTGAATAAACTGATTGATGAGGTTCCGGATTCCCTGATTGCTTCCGAAAACTTTTCGCTCAGTGGCCGGCCATGGAAAATGAGTTTTGCGCTCTACAGTCAGCTCGCGAAAGAAAGCGAATATGCTTCTTGGGTCGCGGCGCACGGTTTCCGGCCAAATCACTTTACCGTATTTATTAACAATCTGAAAAAATTCAGCGACATCGAAAAGCTGAACGAATTCATTCTAGCAAATGGCTTCGCGCTAAACATATCCGGCGGAGCCGTCAAGGGAACTCCTGCAGACTTCTTGGTACAGAGTTCAACGATGGCGAGCGAGATTCCGGTGCAGTTTTCAGACGGAGTCCACAATGTACCGGGCTGTTATTATGAGTTTGCAAAACGCTTTACGATGCCAGATGGCAAGCTTTACCAAGGCTTCGTTGCGAAATCTGCGGACAAAATCTTCGAAAGCACGAACAAAATGTAACAACATGCGGATATCCGCATGTTAGGGTCTGAATTATGAAAAAACTGATGATGACTTCCGCGCTGCTCTTTGTTGTTTTTGCTTCCATCAATGTCGATGCAAAAAACGTCGAAACCAAACCCGTTCAGACGGTTGAATTCGTTGATCTACACAAATACATGGGCGACTGGCATGAAATTGCGTCGATACCCCAATTCTTCCAACGGAAATGCGTTGCGAACACGGTCGCGCACTACGAGATCTTACCGGATCAGTCGGTGCAAGTTTTAAATTCTTGTGACACCAAAGATGGCGAAAGAATCTCGAGTGAAGGACGCGCTAAGGTCAGTGACCCGCAGACCAACGCGAAGCTGGATGTCACCTTCGCGCGTATTTTTGGTCGATACGTTTATACCATCGGCGGCAAGTACTGGATTATTTCGCTGGATAAGGACTATCGATACGCGATCGTGGGGCATCCGAAACGGAAGTATGGTTGGATTTTAGCTCGTAGTGGGACTATCAGCACGACGGTGCTCTCAGATCTAGTGAAAGAACTTCGTGCTCAAGAATATGATCCGTGTGAATTCAATATCACCCCGCAGGACGGCGGTTTCAAGACTGCCACGAGACTCTGCGACGCCGTGAAGTAAGCTAAATTCAGCTAAGCTATTTTTTTGATAAGATGATGGAAAGTTTCTTGATCGGTATCCAAGGCGTGCCATGTTTTGTGAGCCTGCAGGAAAATCCGAACTAGTTGCGGATCAAACTGGGTACCGCTGCAACGCTTTAATTCTGCGTACACGATGTCGTCCGGAAGTCCCTTACGATAGGCGCGGGTCTGAGACATTGCATCGTAAGTGTCCACCACTAAAATCACGCGGGCTAACAACGGAATTTTTTCGCCCATCAGCTTGTCTGGATAACCTTCGCCGTCCAAACGTTCATGATGACCACGAATGGCCGGAAGAATTTCTTTGAAGAAGCTATGATTCGCTAAAGGACGAACGATCTGTTCGCTCATGACTGGATGGTTTTTCATGATATCGAGTTCACGGGGATCGAGCTTACCTGGCTTGCCGATGATTTCTGGATCAACGCCAATTTTACCGATGTCGTGGAAGATGCCGGCGAACTCAACAAGCTTTTGCTCGTACTCATTCATGCCCGAATCACGCGCGAGTTTTCTGGCCATTTCGCCAACGCGCAAACAATGCGCGTACGTGCCTGGATCCACAACTTTTAATGATTGCATCAACGCTTGAGCCGCGTCGTACGCCCAACTTGGAATGTCGCCCCATGATGAAGACATGAATCCCCCCATATCCTCTATCGACAACTGCGTTGAATTCCTTAAGTTATATCGACGTCTCAGACTGAGAATTGTTAAGGTCTTTACGTAAAGTTTAGAAGCTGAGGCCCACGCCGACCGTCCCGTAAAAGGTCGTTAACAGCGCTCTTTGCTGGATTTTGTTATCAGTGATCGCATAGCGTTTAATGCCGAACCCGGCTTCCCCAAACCAGTGTTTGGTCCATATGACCTTTCCATGGAAGTTCATGGCAAAATTGGTCTGAAGCGCTACGTCTTTCGAAAGGGACAACGGATAATAAATAAATTCCATGTCGACCCATTTTGGATACTTCAAGACCGAAGCCAAGTTTAAGAAATCATCGAATACTTTCGGCATCGAACGGGCCCAGAACCCACCCGCACCGATCATCGGCGCATTGATGCCGCCGAATCCGATCTCTTGATAGTCCAGCATGGCGCCAAGAGTTTCGTCACGATTCCACAGACCGGGTGCGAAACGATATTTTGCGTCAATATTAACGACCGAGATTCCTGCCGTGGTCCCTTTGGAATCAATTTTTAGTTGCGTGAAAGATTTGAACGCTTTCGCGCTAACGCCCCATCGCTGGCGCGCAAGCCAGTAGCTGGTCCATCCAAAGATATCTTCAAACCACTGATTGTAAGCGATTTCGCCCATAAAAATATTGGTCCCGCCGTCCCCAATCATGCCTGATAAACGTCCGCTCAGCTCTCGCGGATAACCTTTAAATAGCTCGTAAAAAGCGCGGTACTCTTTGCCTTCATATTCCATGCTAAGAAAGCTTCGATTCATCTGCCCGCGATCTTGGGCTTTGAAGTACCAAGTAAAATGCTGTGGATCTGTTTCATCGACCTCGATTAAATTTTCGAGGCTCGTCAGTTTGACGTCTTCTCTGCGGACCCCGTAAAGTTTTACGCCGTCGTTGTAAGTTCCGCTGGGCGTAAGGGTTTCTAAATACGGACGGGCCGCCGCTTGCGGAACTTGCGCGAGGTCGAAGCGTTGCGCGAACACTCCCCCGCCCTGGCCAGGTAAATAAATTTTAGGATCGTCAGCCAAGATGAACGCTTCCCAAAATTTGCGAAGATCGCCGATCGTCGGTTCAAAACCAATAGCTTTGGTCACTGCAGAATAATCATCCGGATTTAAAATATTCGAATCAATCGTCGGCCGAGTTCCCCAAGCGACGATGCGAAGTTTTTTAGGATCCCGCGTGTCCGACAAGTCCATCAAGTTCAATGGATTTGGAACCGCGATAAATTCGTAACTTTCGCCGCCGCCAAGTTCAGCAAAAAAACTGGTCGGCCCGTCTTTAGGGACCGGCACGATCTGTTTTAGCGGCGCTGCCGCCGACTGCAGCAAGACTCGAGGTTTTCCGGTGGATCGGATCTTTGACATGACTTGCGAGTTTTTAGACCCCCGCAGAACGTAGCGCGAAGAACAAAGACGCGACTGCGATCTTCCTTGTAACTGCGTCAGGCAAAAACGGAAAGATTCATTCGCAGGTTTTAATCCGCGAGAAAAGACGTCCAGAATTCCGAACTGCGTGTAAAAGACGCTGCTCCTAGAAAGTTTTTCGGTCTTTACGCCTTTCTTTTCGAGTTCCATTTTCCAGGTCGCTAACTTTTCATTCCACGAAACGCGGTCGGAGTCGCTGATATCCAGCTTCCACAAAACGGACCCGGTACGCGAAATCATTTCAAGCTGGCCACTTTGCAACAAGGGCTCAGGCCAACGGAAGACCAGCGCGGTTTTTGAAGCCTCTTTGTTGCCAACGATGGCGCCGAGCTTCGGGTGAAACTTTGCGACCGGAACTAGAGCGAAGAAAAAACTTTGATCATCAATTGTCACGTCGCCAATTTTTAGCGCGTTGCCTTTTTTCTGAGTCATGTCGTATTCCAACTCCATCGTTGGCATCAGGTTTTCCATCGACTCAAAGTAAACCGGCTTCGTGTGGTCTTCATCGCGCACTGTTTTGTATTTGTAAATGGGCTTTTTCGGCGGCTCGGGAGCCAGCTTTTCCGGTTCAGCGGATTCCGCGGGGGGAGTCTCTGCTGTGGGCGAACTCTGCTGCGTGGGCGTGGGCGCAAGCGGAAGCTCAGCTGATGGCGGTGACGGCGGTGCTTCCGGTAAAGGAGTTTCTTCCGTCGGCGGAGTATCGGTTGCAGTCGAAGTTGGCTCTTCGACTTGAGCGAAAGCCACATTCAACCCTACGGTACTTCCCGCACATAACAAAATTAAAGCTAACCTCACGAATAAATTCACATTTTTATCTTATTCAACGACTCTTGGTGCCACAAGTTAATTTGCGAGTCCGTCTAGACTTTTCGAACGATTCGGGGCACTGT
>JACMRP010000114.1 GCA_014376325.1 Pseudobdellovibrionaceae bacterium | reverse complement strand
TTAGCTGGCGACGGCATTAACTGTGAGCAAGAAATGTCTTACGCCGCCAGACGTGCTGGCTTTCACGTCGACATTATTCACATCAATGATCTTATCCGCGAAAGAGTGACGCAGGACCAACTTAAAAAAACCTACCGTGCGGTATTTTTGCCGGGGGGATTTTCGTTCGGGGATCATTTGGGTTCGGGTCGCGTTCTTGCGCTGAAACTTAAAAAAGGTTTGAACTGGGATCTAGAAGATTTCTCCGCTAACGGCGGAGTCGTCCTCGGAGTCTGCAATGGTTTTCAGGCATTGATCGCGTACGGCGCTTTCGGAAAGAATGTTTCGATCACGCACAATATTCAAAACAAATTTATCAATCGCTGGGCGACGCTAAAGAAGACTAAATGCAAAAATATTTTCTTAAAAGACATTGAAGAGATGCATTTGCCGATCCGCCATGGTGAAGGACGTTTGCTGTTTTTGCCGGCGACCAAAGTCTTTGCTGCACCGGAATTCGAAGTCTCCGTCCAATACACCGAGGACGTGAACGGCAGCACCGAGATGATTGCGGGATTAACGAATCCGAACGGGCGCATTTTTGGTTTGATGCCACATCCCGAGGCCGCCGTCAGAAAAACTCAGAATCCGCAATGGACCATGAGCCCCGAAACTGCCCACGAAGATGAAGTTGGTCTAAGTATTTTTAAAAATGCCTACCAGGAAGTTCTATGAGTCTAAAACTTCGCCGCGCGCTTTTAAGCGTTTCAGACAAAGCCCAATTGGTAGAACTTGCTGAAGCCATGCACAAGACCGGGACCGAACTTTACGCTTCCGGCGGGACTTACAAAACTTTACGGGAGGCAAATATTCCGGCGAAATTGGCAGAAGAGCTTGCCGAAACGCCGGAAGCTTTCCAAGGACGAATGAAAACGCTCTCGTTTAAAATATTTTCCGGATTGCTCGCGCGACGTGCCGATCCGAAAGACAAAGCGGACTGGGAAAAGTTGAACATCAAGCTATTAGACGCCGTCGTGGTTAATTTTTATCCCTTCCACAAAAATTTGGATAAAAATCTTTCCCGAAAGGAAATGACGGAGCTTATCGATATTGGCGGACCGGCGCTGGTTCGCGCGGCCGCAAAAAACTCTCCGGATGTTTTGGTATTGACGGATCCTTCGCAGTACCAAGAAGTCATCGCGCAGTTGCAAAGCAAGGGCGAAGTGGACGCGGCCACCGCGCTGAAGGCCTCGGCCCAGGCTTGGGATTTGGTAACCGAATACGACTTAAGCATTCAGTCTATCTACGGTGCCGAAAACAAAACACTTCGCTACGGAGAAAATCCGCATCAGAAGGCTTCGCTAAAAGTTAATTCGAATTCGCCGCTCGGCTGGGACAAGCCGCTGACCGCGACAGAACTTTCGTACAATAACATTGTCGATCTTTCTTCGGCTTACTTCTTAGCGCGGGATCTAAAAACTGCCTTTCCGGAGCGAACGAGCGTCGTTATCGTAAAACATAACAATCCTTGCGGGGTCGCTTCGGTCGCGAAGTCGAATCCGAAAGCGCAACTGCGTGCGCTAGAGAAAGCCTGGCAGTGCGATCCGGTATCTGCATTCGGCGGTGTTCTGATTTTTACCGATGATATCGATGCCGAAATTATTTCTTACTTTGGATCACGTTTCGTCGAGTTGATTTCGGCGCCGAACTTAAAGTCCGAGGATCTGAAGGCGGTTCTTACGCAGCGTAAAAATCTGAAAGCCGTCACCGTACAACATTGGGATACCGACGCGACGAATATGCAGATCACGGTTGCCGGCGGAACCTTGACCCAAAGTCTCGATCAACAACTGCAAGAGCCCCTGAAGGGCGTCACCGAATCCGTTTGGCCGACTCAGTGGAATGCGCTTGCGCACTTCGGGATTTATTGTAACAAAACATTGAAGAGCAATTCGGTATGCCTCGTCCGCGAAGATAAGGATCAAGATTTCTGCATGGTCGGCGCTGGGCAGGGTCAGCCCAACCGGGTCGAGGCCATGGAAAAACTAGCAATCCCACGGGCCCAATCGATCACCGGCGAAACTTCTCTGAAGGACTGCATCCTGATCAGCGATGCTTTCTTTCCATTTCGGGATTCGGTGGATGTTGCGGCAAAAGCGGGGATCCGTTACATCGTTCAACCTGGCGGAAGCATCAAAGATGCCAGCATCGTGGCGGCGTGTAACGAACACAAAATTGCGATGGCATTTACTGGTTTCAGACACTTTAGACATTAAACATAAGTCATCACGAAGGAATCCATGGCAAAAAAAGGCGCCTACGAAAAAGCTGGAGTCAATCGAGACCTCGCCGACAAATTTGTTGGCAGCATTTCGACGATGGTCAAATCAACTCTGAATAAGAACGTG
The DNA here is from genome assembly GCA_014376325.1 of Pseudobdellovibrionaceae bacterium. The sequence goes on along the minus strand of JACMRP010000114.1, from coordinate 2,559 downwards.
AAGTCTTCGGTTGGCGGATACGCATCGCTCTACGCAGTTGACTCTAAAAAGTACATTGCGGCCAGCACCGATGGAGTTGGAACGAAGTTAAAGTTAGCGTTTGATTGGAATTCACACGACACCGTCGGAGTCGACCTCGTAGCGATGTCCGTCAATGACTTGCTCTGCGTTGGGGCTAAGCCTTTATTCTTTTTGGATTACTTTGCCACCGGCAAGCTCGCGCCAAAAACTGCAAAACAAGTTCTTTCGGGAATCGTCGACGGATGTCGCGAAGCCCGATGTGCATTGATCGGTGGAGAAACCGCCGAGATGCCTGGCTTTTACCAACCAGGTGAATACGACCTTGCGGGATTCGCGGTCGGCATGGTCGATAAATCAAAAGTTTTGCCGCTAAAATCTATTCAGAGCGGAGATGTGTTGATCGGCATTTCTTCAGCGGGTTTTCACAGTAATGGATTTAGTTTGGTTCGTAAGTTGTTTAAGAATTGGAAGCCAGACAAAAAACTCTCTCGAGCGGAGCTCGCAAAAGAGCTGCTGAAACCGACACAGATATATACCAGAGCGGTCGAGGGTTTGATCGAAAAAAATCTGGTCAAGGGCTTGGCCCACATCACCGGATCCGGTTTTTTGAACGTGCCTAGAATGTCGAACAAAGTTAGCTACGAAATTTATTTGCCGCCGATCAATGAATTGCCAAAATCGTATCACTGGCTTGAGAGTCTTAAAGACTCTTCTTTAACTTTTGAAGAAAAAGTGCAAACCTTTAATATGGGTATTGGAATGGTCATCGCTTGCGAACCAAAAAAGGCGAAACTGATTTTGGCTCACTTGAAGAAAAATAAATTCAAGGCTTGGGACATTGGAAGCGTGACTCGTAAAAAGAAAACTTGCGAAGTCCGCGTTTATAACGAAACCGAAATGGCGCGATTGGTGTATTGATGAAGATCGGTATTTTAGGAGGCGGACAACTGGGAAGAATGCTCTGGGAAGCCAGCGGCAGCCTCGCGGAAAACATCGAGCCTTCACCGATTTTTCACGACGAAAGACTCTGTCCTGCAGGGCGCGCGGGGGCCGCGATCACCGTTGGCTCGATCGCCGAGTCCGAAAAACTGACATCTTTTTTTGGAACCTTGGATAGTTTCGCGATAGAGAATGAATTTCTTGATATCGCGCAAATCCAAAGCGCTTGGGAAGCTTCTCGTAAAAGTCGAGACTCTGCGCTGCCGATACCTTCTATCGAGGGACTGCGCATCGCTCAAGATAAGCTAGAGCAAAAAAAGTTTTTTACCGCCAACATGCTACCAACGTCTGAATATATTGAAATCACCGCTGATTGGTTAAAAGTTGAAAACGTCAAAAATCTTCAATCGAAGTGGCAGGGCTTTGTTCTCAAGAAAGCGCGGATGGGTTACGACGGCAAAGGCAATTTAGCGGTGCCACCCTCCCAGTCTCTGGATTTTGAAAAAATAGATATTTTTTGCCGAAGCGCTTTTTCGAAAAACTCGCGGGTGTACGCAGAAAAGTTTATCGATTTTTCGAAAGAAGTGGCCTTGGTATCTTGTCAAACATTTGCGGGCGACTTAGGGTTTTATCCGCTGATAGAAACAGTTCAGAAAAACGGCGTCTGCTACTTAGCTTATACGGCCCTGAATGAACAGCCCAACGAAAGGCGTGCACAAAGCATCGCGGCCGTTATCGCAAAAAAATTAAATCTAGTCGGAGCTTTTGCGGTTGAATTTTTCGTGACCGAGGACGGCGATTTGCTCGTGAATGAAATGGCCCCCCGAGTTCATAACTCTGGTCATTTTTCGCAAACGGCGGCGAAGTACAGTCAGTTTCAACTTCATTTGAAATCTTACTGGCAAAAACAGTGGCAGCCGGGTGACTTCGATACGCAAAAAGTCTTCGCGATGGTAAACCTGCTCGGGCCTGAAGAGGTTCGTGGTATCGTTCATCGTCCAAAATCATTTCAGAGTTACTGGTACGACAAAGAATTGACTACTCCCGGAAGAAAACTTGGGCATATGATCTTATCAAGTGATAGCACCCGAGAGCTGCCTGGTCTGATCGAGTCCTTGATAGAGACCGAACACGACTGGCAAGAAAGTTTGAGAAATACATGAATTCGAATGCCGACGTACTGATTGTCATGGGTAGTTTGAGCGATCATCCGACGATGAAACGTGCGGAAGAGCTATTGAATGAATTCGGCATCAGTTTCAAAACCAAGATTGTTTCGGCGCACCGGACTCCTGCTTTAATGTACGAAGAAGGAGCGAAGGCTCACGAAAACTACAAAGTGATTATTGCCGGAGCGGGTGGGGCGGCCCACCTTCCTGGAATGATGGCTTCGTTGACGATTTTGCCGGTGATCGGAGTACCGGTCGCGATCGGGGCGATGAGCGGCAAAGATTCTCTTTACAGTATTGTGCAAATGCCTGAGGGAGTGCCCGTCGCGACGGTGGCTATCGGCAACGCCGGAAACGCCGCCATCTTAGCCGCGCAGATATTAGGGGTCGGAAACTCAGAAATCCGCCAGAAATTGGTAAAATACAAAGA
>JACMRP010000113.1 GCA_014376325.1 Pseudobdellovibrionaceae bacterium | reverse complement strand
GATCCGCAAATCAAAGAGCCTAAGGTCGATTTTGACACCAAGCTTATGTATGTTGCGATGGAAGTAGAACAAGTCTTAACCTCTTGGGTCGGCACAAACTTGAAAGACTTCTCGCTCGATGAAACTAAATTCGGAAAATGTTTAAAACATCCCGATCAAAAAGGAAACGACACCGTTTCCACTTCTGGCGATTGCATCGTTGGTGGACGCACGGGATATTCTGTTAAATTAGTGTCGCTGGATTATCTGAACTCCAGCGATTTAGATTTAGGCGGGGAAAATACTAGTCCTGGAAAAATAATAAACGCTCCTCCGAAATAATCGAAACCAACAGAGCTTCGATCTGAAATCAATTTCATAACATTTCGTCTAGTGCCACATCCGAACCGGACTTTTACCGGACTCATTAAGTGGCTACTTTTGTGCGAAGGTTGTTATGCGTTTCAAATAGGAGGAACCACAATGTCAAAAAATCTGCTCACAAAAGCCGCAGCGTTCGTCGCCGTAGCAACTCTTTCTCTCGTCGGTTGCAAAACTGGCTCTGACAGTCTGATCAACCACATCAAGTTGTCTCAAAATTCACAATCATTCGAATACGTAACCACTTTCGGTGGCAACGTTGAAATCGATATGGAAGCCACTCTTCCGATTGGTAAATACGGAAGCCTGACATTCTTCAAGAATGACGCTGGCGAATTTAGCATCAAACTTGCGGCGAGCTTAGACGTCTTCAGCGATACAAGCTTAGCGCCCGTATCAACATTGCCAAATGGTTTGGCATTCCCGTCGATCGTGTCTGGTCCGATGTACACAGTAAAGTTGGGTAAAAATGTACAGGCGTATTTCGATACGGCTGGTTTGATGGGAGCAAAAAAGTTAGCTGGTTTGGCTTTGCAGTTCAACAACGTGGATAACAATCTTCCACAAGTAACGGTCACGCAGAATTTCTTTTCTGAAGCGAATCGTAAATTTGCAGCGTTCACAGTTTTCGGACCAACCACTCGTGGTGGTGTGACTTATCCAGGTGGTATCTTCTTGGTTGGCGATATCACCCAGGCAATCGACTCTATCCAAGGATCAGGTACTTCAAAAACGACTCGTATCGCTGGACCTGATGCGCACAAGTTCCAGACAGCAGAAGCTCAAGAGCAGTTGTTAGTAAAAGTTAAGAAAGCATTCGCTGCACAAGGCGTTCGCATTAAGTAACTTTCGCTCTCGGGCGAAAGAACTGTCTCAGTCTGATACAAAGGCTGGCCTATTGATGGCCGGCCTTTTTTGTTTCAGGATATTACGCAATTTTTCCGATATACTCTAGGTAGGGGATGACGCATGAAACATATGTTTTTGTTAGCTATTCAGGGGTTTATCGTTCTTGGCGCTTGCGCTAGTTTTGCGCAAGGACAGACGCAAGAGCAGCAAGATGCTTTAGACGTCAAGATGAATGAAATTCAAGCCCAACCTGATCCGGAACCTTTGGGTAACGGAGCACAAATTCAATCGGCAAGTGTTGCGCTTCACGCTAGCATGTCTGAAGCATCAAATTTAAAAGCTGCTGAAAAAGACTTCGCATATCTTAAAAATTACAAAGAGGTTCAGGAATCTTGCGCGAAGAAAGAATCCTTTACTACATACACTTGCCTTGAAAAAACCAGTCCTCAAATTGCTAAATCACTTCCGCTCATCCAGGCCGCGATATCGGCAATGGGTGCCGGAGTTAAAGACGCGTGTTCTTCATTCGGAAAAGCAATGGACTTAGCCAACAAAGGATTGTTGGCGTATCAGGGCGCTTGTGCTGCAAGCAAAGCCGTGTGTCAGTCAAGTTGCGGTTCCGCAGCTTCGAAACTGAAATTTGCTAGAGAAAATATTTCGAAACAAGCCGAATTGGCTGCAAGAGAGCTGGCGCTCACGGATCCATCACAGAATGCTACTATATTAAGTGACCTTAAAAAATTAAATACCGAGCTGGATAAGGATCTTGATAAAAGTGAGAAAAAATCTGTGGTAGCTAAAAACAGCACTTGTTCTGGTTACGACTCGCAGTTAGCTTCAGCGATTACCGGGGGTATCGGCGTTATTGCTTCAATGGGCAAAGCAAACGAGTGCGATAAAAAAACGACTGCTGCAAATGTGGCGGCACTCGCGGCAGCGGTAGACTGTACCATTACCGCGAACAAAACTAACAACATGACTTGTATCTGTATCGATGCTCCTCGAACACCGGGCTGTGCTGGTGGTTTGGACACCGCCTTGTCTGCACAGAATGGCGGCGCGATGAGAACCGGCGATATGGCGGGTTATACTCCGGCGGCCGCGAAAGCGAACATCGGTATGGATGACGTTGCGGGCGGACTGGGTGGCGGTCCTGTGGACGGCGCTGCGGGGACTTCCGGACCGGGCGCACCTATCAGTGGCGGCAAAGGTGTCGATGGCGGTAGCGGAGGCAGTGGCGGTGGACCAAGCCAAGCAAATGCAAAATCAGGTTCTGGATTAAACACCAATATTCTTGGTGGCGAAGGCGGCGGAGGCGGGGGCGGTTACGGCTCTGGCGGCTCCGACGGCAACGGCCTACGACAGTTTCTTCCTAAGCGCGACCCGGCTGGGAATAAACTAGCGGGCAGCGCGCTTTCGGCGGGCGTCACTGCACCAGGTGGAAAATCAAATTGGGAAAAAGTAAAAGAGCGCTACAGAGACAACAACACCACGTTGTTGGGGAAATAATGATGAAAACTTATAAAACTTCGGCGGCGATTTTGCTTTCTACTTTACTGGGTGCAAATTCTTTTGCGCAAACCAGCTCGGTTCGCGACTCCTCCGCACAAGCACAGAAGGATAATAAAAAAGCGGATAGTACAAATATGATTGTGGGCGCACTCAATATGGGTATTTCCGCAACCTACGTGCCGGGCTGCGTATCCCACGGTAAAGGATGTGTACCAATGGCGATGTTTATGCTTATGGGAATCATGAACATGAAACAATCGAAAGCAAACGGAGGTGCGGCCGTCGAAGCTGGTGGTACTCTGGGAATGACCGATATTGGTATGGGCTCCACAGCAGGCTATGATCCAACTGCATTGGCCGCAATGATGCGTGATCAAGAGATCGCGGACGGTCTGCGCTTCGGAAGCTCAGTTACAAATGCGGACCCCGCTACCGGAATGAGCTATGACCCGAAGACCAACACTGTGACCACGGCGGATGGGAAAAAATATAAAGGCAGCGACATGACAAGTGCTGCCTCAATGGCGGCAGCGGGCCTGTCAAAGAGCCTGATCGACCAAGCCACCGAAGCGCAAAAAAAGCTCGAAGAAAAAGCCAACAAGAAAATGGATAAGTACGGACTCAACAAAACCGTGAACGGCGAAGAAGGCGGCGGTGGCGGTGGCGGTGGCGGAGGAAGTGGTCACGGGACCGCAACGGCGGAATATCAACTTCCGGTGGAGCGCGGGGCAAAGCTGGGCATCGATCGCGATCCGGCCCAAGTGGCGGGAATGCAAAAAGATTTTAACGGTGAACCCATCGGAGTTTCTGGCGATAGCATATTTCGAATGATGACCCGCCGATATAAAGTGAAAGAAAGTCAGAGCTCTTTCTTAGACGACTCGGCCCTTATTCAAAAGTAGCCGTATTGTCTTGAAGAAATATTTCGTTCTGGGCTTCGGTGCCTTCGACGAGTGAAACGTGATCAGCAATGGTCACGTTTTTTATTGTGCAATTCTCGGGAACCACGCTTTTCGCACCGAGCACCGCGAAACCGTTAACGATCGCCTTCGGCGAAACAATCGCGGAAGTCGATCTAAGCAATGTGGCACCGCCCCTTGTTTCTAAAAGCGACGCTTCCGTGCCGTATTTGTCTAGGGTCTGCTGCAGGTGAATTCGTGCGTGATCTTGGGCATCGCTTCCAGAAAGTATTTTTAAAGTTTCACCCGTCGCCTGCAAAAAATCCTGCGCGTTGCCAGTTTCGTACCAGTGACAATCCACCTTGTAACGCTGAACGAGCGCGCCGGCAGCCATGGCTTTTACGACGGTGTCGTACAGGATATTCATGGGAGTAGAAGGTGGAATATAGCCGAAAACTTTTTCGGATAAAATCTGAACGCCGATAAAATGTTCCGCGACTATAGAATCATCCGTGGGTGCCGATTTGCCGAAACCGCGGACTTCATTTTTGTGGTTCATCCAAACGCCGCCGAATTTGGTGCCAACCTCTGGATGATCTTTAGTTAGCAAAGTGCAAAAGGCATTATTCTTTTTATGGAATTCAAAAGCCTTGGCAAGCATGCCGCTTTCGAACGGAAGAATTACTTCATCGGCATTCATCATTATCAAATCGCCGTGATTTAAAAAGTAATCGCGGGCCATTCCTAGGCCGCCGCCGCTACCCATGATTTGATTAATCTCGTGAGAAAAATGTAGGCGTCTTGCGCCATGATTCAAATGAATGAATAGATCGACGATCTTTGTAGGAAGATGAAACGTGTTAACGACCAAGCGGTCGACACGCATGTCTTCAAGAAGTGATAAGGGATAAGCGGCAAGTGGAATATTAAGAAATGGAATTGCGGGCTTAGGCCGGATCAAAGTGTGAGGACGGAGCCGCGTACCTTCGCCCGCGGCCAGCAGCATCACGTTCATAGAATCTCGTACTTTCTTTCTAGTGCGCCGGAATCATTTAAAATGTCGGCGAATCCTTTGTATTCTGGAAACTCGTTGAGGCTTTTCATAACTCGGGTCAAAGTCCCGGAAAGATATTTTAAGTACCGGCTGTCGTCGCGAAGATTGTAGAAGCTCGCGAAACTGCCGCAAGCTTTAAAACAACGCTGAATGCTTTGAAGTTCATAGATCTCGTCAAAGTGCGCGCGTGAAAAATCCTTTGGCAGAAACTCTTTCGAGCAGTCCAAATAATAGTCCATCAGCGTTCCGGCCATCTCGTCATTCATATTGACGTACGAGTCCCGAAACAAACTTACCAGGTCATACTGAACCGGACCAAGGCGAGCGTCTTGAAAGTCGATTACTTTCATTTCGTCGAGCTTCATCATCAGATTCCGGGAGTGGTAATCCCGGTGCGCGATTTTTTTAGGTTCTTGATCTAGTTTCGAACAGATGTCGACGAAGATTTTCTGCAATTGCATAGCAGAATGCGGATTTAGCTTATGCTTTAAGACGCCTTCGATAAGATTGTCTTTGCCGTAGTTCATTTCCCACAGGAATTTTTCGGTATCAAATTTAATATTAAAGGCAGTGCAGTTGCCAGGCGTGGCCGTTGCCTTGTGATGAATCTTGACGATCTGATCTACCGCCATTTTATAGAATTCTAACGATGACTCTTGGTTTTGATTCTCTAGAAATTTACGTTCTAAAGTTAGGTCACCCAAATCTTCGAGCAGGACTAGACCTTGTTTTGGGTCCATCGCGACCACTTCCGGGACGTTCACGCCGGCTTTCGCAAAGTGGTTGAGGACACTCAAAAATGGGTAATTCTCTGGATCAAACGCATCCCAACGCATCAGCACCCAGGAGGAATTATCAAGGATCACGCGGTAGTAGCGGCGGTTAGAAGCATCACCCGCAAGGGAATAGACTTTGAAGTCTTCGCTTTTCAGGGAGTTTTTTAAAAAGAATTGGATGAAATCTTCCATAGATTTCATCCTTACAGACGGCAGTTTAAAAATCAAGGCTGCAGAGGCAGCAGCCCGCGACTTGTCTAATGCAGGCCTTGAGTCTCGTCGTGATTAAAAACTAATTCGATCACTTCACGAAGTGCCGCAGACGTCAGCGGTGCACGCTCAACTTCGAGGTTCGTGTTTTCGATCTCCTCAAGTAGTACTGGCTCGGTGATAAATTCTCCGAGGTTACCAATTTCCACAGTTGAAGAAGTTAAAATCAGAGGCTCTTCAAGGGAGCGTGGTGAACTCAAATACTCGTTCAACAAGGACTGTGCTTTTGCAGAAAGCTTTTCAACATTTTCGATGTAGAGAGTCATGCCACCAAGATTACAAATGTCCGCGACGGTGTTTAAATCCTGTTGGACGTCTTCAAACGGAACGAAAGCCCATCGACCAGAAAATTCGTGGATTTGCAGAGCGACTTTTTTAATCATCGTTCCTTGCTTGCCCTGAAGATGAATCAAGGAAGTCGTAAACGAAGTTGTTTCTAGCAAATACGACTTATCAACTTCTGCAGAATGGTCGTCACCGAAGACGATCAAATTAGATTCAGGAAATCCAAGGTTGTGAACCGCATTCAAGTTGGATTCACGACGTTCTAGGTATTCATTGTATAACTTTGGCTCAAGAACCATACGCACTAGCTGCGCGATGCCTTTGCGTTTGTCATCACTCAGCTCCCACCCGTGCGGAATCACCGCGGTGCCCAGGAATTGTTCCTGAACAACGATCGGGATGAACAAGTCATTTCCCGAAACGATGGCGTCGGACGATTTCGCTAGCTTTGACATATCCATCAAAGGTCTGAGCTCAAGTCCCTTGCCGTAACGACTGCTTAACAACTGTTTCAACTTCAGCATCGATGTATCCATGTACGTCCCTCTGGTCCCGGTGGGACCCATCTGAGACTTCGATATTGCGAACGCTGTGCCGTGATTTGTCGCTGTCCGTGCGAGGTACATTGATGAGTGAATTCAGTAGTTTGGAAAAAGGAAAGGGCCGCTTCCGGTATCGGAAGCAGCCCCTATGTTTTGGTCGTTACAGTAATTCTTTCAGGCGCTTAGCGTGCGATCTTACGCTTATCAAGGCCGTACTTTTCAACTTTCATGATCAAACCCGCGCGGCTGATGCCGAGCTCTTTCGCCAGCTTGGATTTGTTCCAACCTGTGCGGCGAAGACCCTCACGGATCATTTCGCGTTCAAGATCTTCCAGTGCGTCTTTCAGTTTACCTTGAAGACGAGCACCTTGGATTTTGTTCTTATCGCCAGACTCTAAAACTTTTGGTGACAGAAGTTCTGCCATCAATTTAGTTTCGTCGCCGGATAATACCACCAAACGTTCCATTTCATTTTGAAGTTCCCGTACGTTACCTGGCCAAGCGTAGTCGTACAGTTTTTCAAGAGCACGCTTAGTGATGGCACGTTTAGCACCGCCAGTTGTTTCGCAGATTTTCGCCAAGAAGAAATCCACCAAGAAAGGGATATCTTCTTTGCGTTCGCGAAGAGGCGGGACGCGGATGTTGATGACGTTCAATCGATAGTACAAGTCTTCCCGGAAGCTTCCTTGTTCTACCATTTCTTTCAGGTTTCTGTTTGTCGCCGCGATGATTCGAACATCGACTTTACGACCTTCAGTTGCACCCACCGGCATGAAAGTACCTTCTTGAAGAACGCGGAGGAGCTTAACCTGCATTTGCGGTGAAGTATCCCCGATCTCATCCAGGAAGAAAGTTCCTTTATCGGCCATCTCGAACAAACCTTTTTTATCCCGAAAGGCGCCGGTGAAGGAGCCTTTCACGTGACCGAAAAGTTCTGACTCTAACAAGTTATCATTGAAGGCCGAGCAGTTCTGAATCACGAACGGCTTATCCTTACGATGAGAATTGTAATGGATCGATCTTGCGATCAACTCTTTACCGGTACCATTTTCCCCTTGAACCATAACCGTCGAATCCGCAGTTTTAATCTTATCCATGAGAGAATATAATGACTGCATCGGCTTCGATTTACCGATCATG